>SLOR01000062.1 GCA_007132395.1 Bacteroidales bacterium | reverse complement strand
TTTCCGACTCGTACCTAAACTCATTGCCTGTTGCCAGGTAAAGCAACTCTGGCTGAATAAAAAAGCCCGGCAGTTTTATCTGACCCATCAGGCCAATGTGAAAACCGGTGTAAGAATCAGGCAGTGTAGTTATCTGGGCTGGTCCGACAGTATAGGTTTCTGACGGAAGCTTGGTGAAGTTCAATCCACCACGTAAGCCCAGGGAAATTTGTGCGCTCAGGGAAACTGAGAACACTGACAGCATAACAACAAACAAAGCTTTTTTCATCATTTATGGAATTAAATCAGTATACAAATTTTCACAAAAGGAAAATATTCAATCACTTATATCTTGCCACAAGCGCATGCCCACTTTGTAAAACTTTGGCTGTACGAAAAAACCGGGCACATATACATGTGTACCCGGTTTTAACGCTTTTTATTTTTTAAGATTGTGATGCATTGAGGATTTTTAATTTTTCCTCCAGCACTGCAATATCGGTTTTGGCTTTCTCAATTTTACTTTCGAACTCCTGCTTTAGCACATCCGCCTTTTTGGAGGAGGCAAAGAAGCCGATATTGTTTTCCCAGAGCTTAATATCATTTTGCAGGGCATTGATTTTGTTCAACAAAAACGAACGCTCCTTGTAAATAATATTATCGGCATTGGGTGAGTTTTTCAGATTTTCAATTTTGTTCTTGAAACCAATGGTCGATTTGGCCTTTCTGCTTATGTTAAGCTTGTCGAACTGCTCATTGATGGCATTTCTGAACTCATTCTGTATGGCATCTTTTTGCTTGATGGGCACGTGGCCAATATCCATCCACTGCCGCTGAAAATCGTTAAGAACATTCAGGTTCTCGGTATTGTCTTTGGAATACTCGTAATTCCTGATTTTTTCAACAAGTTCCTTTTTCTTTTGCAAATTTTCATCCTGTTTCTCGCCAATGTTGGAGAAATAGGCAGCTTTCCTGTTAAAAAATTCATCGCAGGCAGCCCGGAAGCGTTTCCAAATTTTGTCAGAAAACTTACGTGGTACGGGTCCAATTTTTTTCCATTCCTGTTGCAGGGCAATCAACTCGTCGGTGGTACGTTTCCAGTCTTCGCTGTCTTTGAGCGCTTCGGCCTGCACACAGAGATTAAGTTTGCGGTTATAATTTTCCGATTGCTCATCTTTGTATTTCTGGAAAAACTCTTTCTTGTTTTTAAAGAAGTTATCCAGTGCGGTGCGGAATCGTACCCAAACTTCATCATTTACCTTTTTGGGGGCAAACCCAATGGTTTTCCAAACTTTAAAAAGCTCATTGATGCTATCGGTAGTTTCCTGCCATTGTTTGGGCTGTTCAGAAACGACCTCTGCCAGTTGCTCCGCTTTTTCGCACAGCACAATTTTAGCCGCATAGTTTTTATTCTGTTCTTCCCTCAGCCCGTCGTAATATTTTTGACGACGTTCGTTAAGAGTATCGCTGGCTGCTTTAAACCGCTCCCATATTTCATCTTTAAAATCCTTGGGTACCGGTCCTATCTCTTTCCATGCTTCGTGAAGTTTCTGAAGTTTCTGGAAGGACTTATTCACCGATGTCTCCAGCAACAGGCCTTCGGCCTTCTCGCAAAGTTCGGTTTTGACTTCCAGATTTTTCTTCAGGTCCAAATCGCGAAGTTCCTTGTTAATTTTAACCTTGTCGAAGAATTTCTCTACAAGAAAGTGATAATTGTTCCAGAGTGTATTGTTGGCTGATTGGGGCACAGGGCCTATCTCGCGCCATTTTTCCTGCAGTTCTTTGAAAACATCGTAGGTTTTTTTCAGCTCCTCTTCCGATTCAATTAACTGACGCAACTCTTCCAGGATGTCTTCCTTAGTCTTTAGGTTATCATGTTTTTGCCTTTCCAGAGCCTGGTCGTATACCGTTTTTTTCTGCTTGTATATTCCAAAGGCTTTGTCAAAACGCACCGTCATTTCATCCACTACCTCCTCCGTTTCAGGTTGCCCTTCCACTGCAGCAGTATCAGAATGTTGCATGGTTTTTTCGTATTCACTAACATTCTGCTCCTTGATGAAATTGCGGAAAGCTACTTTCATGTAGCCGATATGGCGACGGATGTAATTAATGTCTTCGTGCTGTACCAAAGCCTCAATGGCCTCTACCAGCTCTTCTTTCTTCAGGGAATTGTATTTATCGGCGAGATCTTCTTCCTCTTCTTCAGCAGGAGCTTCTTTGGTTTTTTTTGTCGTGATCTCTTCCTTTTTTTCTTCAGTTGTTTGGGCAACTACTTCTTCCTGAGTTTTTTCCTGAACCTGCTCCACTTTTTTACCTGATTCCTCAGCAACCGTTTCTGCAGTTTCTTCCTCCGGAGCATCTTTAATCTCAGATACGGGTTCTGCCGCTAATTCTTCGGCGGGTTCTGCCTTTTCTGCTGCTTGTTGTTCTTCGGCGGGATCTGCCTTTTCTGCTTCCGGTTTTGCTTCTTCCGGTTCCGCAACTATGTCAGGAGTTTTCTCCTCTGTTTCCTCATGAATTTTTTCTGCAACGGGTTCCGCAACGGGTTGCTCTTCTAAAGGCTTTTCTTCTGCAGGTTCTTCTTTTTCTGCTTCCGGTTGTTTTTCTTCCGGTTCTGTTTTTGCTTCCGGAGTTTCCTCCTCTTTTTCTTTTGCGGTTTCTTCCGCAGCAGGTTCAGCAGGGGATTGGGCTTTTTCTTCCACAGGTTCCTCCTGTGGGCGGGTTTCAGATTCAGGTTTCTGCTTGTTTTCAGCAGCAGGAGTTACATCCTCAGTAGTCTGTTCTGCAGTCTTTTTTTCTGCATCCAGGTTCTCTACCCCTTTCCCATTGTCATTATCTTCGGGTTGGGGGTTAAGTAGCTCTTTATTTTCCATCCAAACAAAAAATTAAATAATTACTAACTAAAGTTAAGGAAGAATACTTATTAAAAAAAATACAGCCCGGCTTTCGGAACCATATAGTTGCTTAATTTTCTTGCTATTAAGGCAAAGGCAAAAATACGAATATAATTAACACAGAGAAAGGTAAGAATGCAGCAATTTTTTTAATAAAATCGCTGCATTCCATAAGTTTATATGCTTGCCAGCCCTTGCTCCAGGTCGGCGATTATGTCTTCCACATTTTCAATACCTACCGAATACCTCACCAAACCATCAGTAATACCGGAGCTTTCGCGTGCCTGCTTATCCATTTTGGAGTGGGTCATTGAGGCAGGATGCTGAATGAGGGTTTCCACTCCACCCAGCGATACGGCCAATAAAGCCAGCTTTACTGAGTCCATGAGTTTCTTCCCGGCTTCAATTCCTCCTTTGAGCTCGAAGCTGATCATACCACCTGGGCCTTGCATTTGCTTGCGGGCCAATTCGTACTGGGGGTGAGAGGGTAATCCGGGGAATTTAACCCACTGTACTTTAGGATGATTTTCAAGATATTCGGCAATCTTCATGGCATTTTCCTGCGAGCGATCCATGCGCAGTGAAAGTGTTTTTAAGCCACGAATTACCAGGTACGCCTGGTGGGGGTCCATGTTGCAGCCCAGGGTCACCATCATGGGCCTTACGATGTCATAAATATTTTTTTCACGGGCCACGATAATACCGCCTACGATATCCGCATGCCCGTTGAGGAACTTGGTAACGCTATGGAATACCAGGTCGAAACCAAAGTCAAGGGGTTTTTGCAGATAAGGGCTGCAGAATGTATTGTCGGCCACCGTAATAATATCATGCTCCCTTGCAATTTTCGCCACCGCCTCAAGATCGGTAATATCCATGGTGGGGTTGGAAGGGGTTTCAATAAAAATCATTTTGGTGTTGGGCTTAATGGCCTTGCGGATGTTTTCTGCATCGCAGGTATCAAGGTAAGTTGATTCAATACCAAATTTAGAATAGTGCTTTTCCATTACCACCCTGGAGGGGCCATAAACGGCTGCTGTGCTAATCATGTGGTCGCCCTGTTGCAACAGTGCCATATAAATGGTATTTACAGCACCCATACCTGAGCTGCATGCCACACCCCTGTAACCATTCTCCAGCTCGGCCACCAGATTCTCCAGTGCGTTGATGGTGGGGTTGTTGATGCGGGTGTAGATATAGCCATCTTCTTCCCCGGCAAAGCAAGCTGCACCGTGATCGGCATTTTTAAATTTAAAAGTTGAAGTTTGATAAATGGGAACGGTAGCGCTGCCAAACTGATCTTCAAAGGCACCGGCATGAATGAGTTTTGAGTCGAAGCCTAATTTTTTTGTATCCATAAGAATAAAGTGTGATTTATATACAATTATGCCCCCGCCGGGAAAACGACGGGGGCTTGTTATTTAAAGTGTATCGTAAAAAATACTATTTAATGTACGCATCAGTAGTCATCTGTATCGAGCATTACCAGTGTGCAGTCCTCCACCACGAGAATTCCTGCCAGCTTTGCCATTTTTTCCAGCTTGGGATTAAAGCTTCCGGGGTTGAAGATAACTCTCCTGGGCTTGAGTTCGATAATATAATCCAGATAGGGTTCCTGTTTTTCCGGGTTCAGGTACATGGTAACAGTGTGCAAATCGGGAATGTCAATCATTTCTCTGTTGATTTTCACTCCGTCAATTTCAGCATCCAGTTTACCGATGGCAACTACATCATGACCATAAGACACAAGCCTTTTTACAGCTTTGTAGGCATAGCGCATAGGACTGGGACTGGCACCTATCACTAATGTTTTCTTGTTTTCCATCATTCTGCAAAATTATGATTTTATTTTCTTGTAACAATAGAAAACGCAGGCGCATCCATTATATGCTTTTTCACGGTGCAAGCCTCAGCGGCTTTTACCAGTGCTTCTCTGTATTTGTCGGGAAAATCCGGGGGTAGCAGAATTTCGATTTCTATCCTGTCAATAAGTCTTTTTTCCGGGCTTCTGCTAGTTTTCTGAACAATTCTGATGCCCTCTTCCGGCAGGTTGCGCTGCTGGCAGAATGATTTCACATACCATCCGGCGCATGCACCAATACTTATGAGAAACATATCAAAGGGAGAGGGTGAAGCATTATCGCCACCTGCCTGTTCAGGCTGATCCGTTACTATTTCAAACCCTTTATACCTGGCAATTACCTTTTGCTTTTCTCCCAATACAATTTCCATATCCATTTTTAATATTTTTTAATTATACAACAAAAACCGGCAGCCGAAAGCTCCGGTACACTATTTACTAAACAACAAATGCAGGGCATATTGGTTCAGGATTACTGCATCCCCCAGTTTTTTTCCAGCGCCTGTAAAAACCAATCAGGTGCAATGCAGGGCCTGCCGGTTGTCATATCCACAAAAGCAAGCACCGTTTCTCCCTTGTTTATCAATTGCTTTTTCTGATTAAACACTTCATAATAAAAGTGCATTCTGGATTTTGGCAATTCCTTAACAATGGTTCGTATGGTGAGCAGATCGTCGTAAAAAGCAGGCTTTAGGTATTTAATACTCATGGAGGCAATGGGCATCATTACTCCTTTTTGCTCCATTTGCTTGTAGGTCATGCCCAGTTCGCGCATGGCTTCGGCCCGACCTACCTCATAAAACTCAGGATAATTCCCGTAATAAACATAACCCATTTGATCTGTTTCGGAATACCTTACCCGGATGTTGGTTTCACTTACATACATAGCTTATGTTCTTTTGTTTTACAATGATGTGATAAAAGTGGCTTATTCTGAATAATGGGTAATTTCTTAGTGTTATTAATTCATACTGTAAAAAGCATGAAAAGGTTTCACTAAATAGAGCAAAACAACTATAAAACATTAAAAAAATTCAACCACCGGCAGGGAGAAATTGAAAAATAAAAAGATGAATAAGGAGGAAATAAAGATTTACATAAACAAAATAAGGCTAACTGCCATAACAGCCATCCCGGCAATAAGGCCATACAAGGAGAGATGAGGCTGATCGTATTCGCGTGCGGCGGGCAAAAGCTCGTCGATGGAAATAAATACCATAATTCCGGCAACAGAAGCAAAGATAAATCCAAACATGACGTCATTCATAAAGGGCATGAGGATTAGAAAACCGAAAACAGCTCCCAGGGGTTCTGCCAGCCCGGAGAGGAAGCTGTATTTAAAAGCCTTTTTGCGGCTTCCGGTGGCATAAAATATGGGGACGGAAACAGCAATGCCTTCCGGTATGTTATGGATAGCAATGGCAATAGCAATGGGCAAACCCAGCTTAATATCCTGCATGGCAACGATAAATGTGGCAAGCCCTTCGGGAAAGTTGTGGATGGCAATGGCAAATGCCGACATCAGCCCCATGCGGTAGAGTTTACGCTTTTTGAGCTCTTCCTTGTCATTTGTTATTTCCTCCACCTTTCTTATTTCGTGAGGGTTTTCGAAGGAGGGAACCATTCTGTCAATTAGAGCAATGATTATTATACCTGTAAAAAAACCCAACACTGCCACGATATTGGCATTGCGTCCGGCAGTGGCCTCTGCTATAACCTCGATGCTCTTGGGCATAATCTCCATGAACGACACATAAATCATTACCCCGGCAGAAAACCCAAGCGAAACAGAGAGGAAACGGGTATTGGTAGTTTTGGCAAAGAATGCTATGGCGCTACCGATTCCTGTAGAAAGCCCTGCAAACAAAGTGAGTCCGAAGGCCAGCAACACGTGCTGATGTTCTGAGATAAATTCTGTAATTACTGACAAATTAAAAATATTTTATTATCAATGTTTTACAATAAAATTCTTTCAGCCTTCCGTTAAGGCAAAGCTGGACTGGCAAATGGAAAGCATTTCCTTAAGCAGGGAGTCGTAATCGTACCCACACTCACTATGGAGTTCTAAAAGGCTGCCTTGCTCAACAAAGTAATCGGGTATACCCAGTCGTTTTACTCTGGCCTGGTAGTTATTATCGGCCATAAACTCCAGCACCGCACTTCCCATCCCCCCGGCAATGGCGTTGTCTTCAAGGGTAATAACCTTTTCGAAGTTTTTAAAAACCTCGTGCAGCAAGTCGCAGTCAAGGGGTTTAATAAATCGCAAATCAAAAAAAGCAGGATTGATATTATGCTGCTGTTCCAGCTCGTGGCAAGCTTTAAGGGCTTCATTGCCCAGCGGCCCCACTGATATTACAGCCAGATCCTTGCCATCTTTAAGCTTGCGCCCTTTGCCTGCTTCAATTCTTTCGAAGGGCGTTTGCCAGTTTTTCATCACGCCGTTACCTCTGGGGTATCTTATCACCCATGGCCCCTGCGGATTATCCTGGGCCGTAAACATGAGATTACGCAACTCCTGTTCATTCATGGGTGCTGCTATGGTAAGATTGGGGATGCAGCGCAAATACGACAAATCGTATGCTCCGTGGTGGGTTGCTCCGTCCTCCCCTACCAATCCGGCCCTGTCGAGGCAAAATATCACGGGCAGGTTTTGCAAGGCTACATCATGCACCGCCTGGTCGTAAGCCCTCTGGAAAAAGGAAGAGTAGATATTGCAAAAGGGTATGAGTCCCTGTGCTGCCAGCCCTGCCGAAAAAGTAACGGCATGCTGCTCGGCAATGCCTACGTCGAAAGCCTTTTCAGGCAAGGCATTCATCATGATGTTTAAAGAACACCCTGAAGGCATGGCCGGGGTAATACCCACTATCTTTGGGTTATTGCGGGCCAATTCCAGCAATGTTTTGCCAAACACTACCTGGTACTTTGGTGGCTTATCCTTTTCGCAAGGGGCTATTTGTAACTCACCGGTTTTTTTATTGAATAATCCCGGAGCATGAAACTTGGTTTGTTCCTTCTCGGCGTGGGCATAGCCTTTCCCTTTTACCGTAACCACGTGCAAGAGTTTAGGGCCTTTGATGTGCTGCAAATCCGACAATACTTTGGTAAGGTGCTGCACATCGTGCCCGTCTACGGGGCCAAAGTATCTAAAATTCAATGACTCAAACAGGTTGCTTTGCTTAAGCAGGGTGGATTTTATGGCATTTTCCAGCTTCTGAATCAGTCCCCGGGTATTAGGCCCGTATTTCCCTACTGAGCCCAGCACATTCCAGATATCATCTTTAAATTTATTGTATGTACGCGAAGTAGTAATGTCTGTTAAATACTCTTTAAGGGCTCCCACATTTTTGTCGATGGCAATACCATTATCGTTGAGTACCACCAGCAAATTGGCATGAGCCACCCCTGCATGATTGAGCGCTTCAAAAGACATTCCTGCAGTCATGCTTCCATCGCCAATCACGGCAATATGATGCCGGTCTTTCTGGTTTTGCAGGTCGGAGGCAATGGCCATGCCCAGGGCTGCCGAAATACTTGTGGAAGAGTGCCCTGTGCCAAAGGCGTCGTAGGGACTTTCGTTCATTTTTGGAAAACCACTTACTCCCTTGTATTTCCTGTTGGTATGGAACATATCCCTGCGGCCTGTGATGATTTTGTGGGCATAGGCCTGATGCCCCACATCCCAAATGAGCTTGTCGTTGGGGGTGTTGAAAACATGGTGTAAAGCTACGGTAAGCTCTACGACCCCCAGGCTGGCTCCGAAATGGCCGGGATTGATGCAGGCCGCATCAATAATAAAACTTCGAAGCTCTGCACACAACTGCACAAGCTCGTCGATGCTGAGGCCTTTCAGGTCTGATGGAGAATTTATTTTGGATAACAAGCCACCGGCTTCCAGTGCCATCGTTTAAGGGGATTAGTGAAAACAGAATTTTTACAAAAGTATAAAATTAAAGAATGATACAGAAATACACCTGACGAATTGCAATATTGCTGTTAAAACCTTAGCTGGAGCAGGATAAAAAAAGCTTTGCCGTATCCCCATTAGTTGGGATTTTAAGCTTCCTGCAATAGGAAAAGGCTTTTTTCCCTAATTTTGCAAATTAAATTTAATCTGAATAAGCATAATCCGAAGTAATTTGTTCAGACAATGATAAGGGGATTTACTGAAGCAAACCTGCGCTTACGGGCATGCATCCCTGCTAGTTTTGAGGTTGACTGCATAAAGAGTAATACTCATCCCCTGACTGAACACTGCAAAATACGCTGCTATGACACTGCTGGAACTAAAAAACGGTGAAAAAGGAATAATTCTGAAGGTGAGGGGCCGGGGTGCCTTTCGCAGAAGAATTATAGAGATGGGTTTTGTTTCAGGCAAAACAGTAGAAGTGGTTAAGAAAGCACCGTTGAAAGACCCCATTGAATACAGCATCATGGGCTACAACGTATCCCTGCGCAGCAGCGAGGCACAGCTTATTGAAGTGTTGCCTCTTGCAAGGCAGAGTGAATATAAGCAAGCCGACTTCGAGGGTGTAATAGTAAGTGAAGGATATAAAGTAACCCGCCAGAACGGGCGCAATATTAACGTGGCACTGGTAGGAAACCCCAATAGCGGGAAAACCAGTTTCTTCAATCACGCCTCGGGTTCGCGCGAAAGAGTAGGAAACTACAGCGGTGTTACCGTGGATGCCAAGCAGGCATGGTTTAAGCAAAAGGGATATCGCTTCAACATTACCGATTTACCCGGCACCTATTCCATATCGGCCTATACCCCCGAAGAACTTTACGTAAGAGATTTTATTACCGATAACCTGCCCGATGTGGTAATAAACATCGTGGATGGCTCAAACCTGGAACGCAACCTGTATCTTACCACCCAGCTTATCGATATGGATATAAAAGTGGTAATGGTGCTCAATATGTATGATGAGCTGGAAAAAAAGGGTGATAAGCTTGACTACGATTCCCTGGGCAAAATGATCGGTATCCCCATCATTCCGGCGGTAAGTTCAAAGGGGAAAGGAATAAAGGATGTATTTGACAAGGTAATTGAGGTTTTTGAAGACAAGGATCAAACCCAGAGACATATCCATATAAACTATGGTGAGGATTTTGAAAAAGCCATCAAAATAATCCAGGACAAAATCAACAGCCCCGGAAACGAGCACCTTGCCGACAGGGTTTCCACACGCTATATGTCGCTGAAACTGCTGGAGAAAGACCCCGAGGTTTTCCAGAAAGTAATAGAGAACTGCCACAACCATACAGAAATTCTTGCCGAGGCAAATAAGGAAACCCGAAAACTGGAAAACGAATACAACGATAACACGGAAACCCTTATAACAGACCTGAAATACGGATTTATTGCAGGAGCTTTAAAAGAAACCCTGGAGCCGGCCGAGAGTGAAAGAAGAAAAAGCAGTGAAATTATCGACACACTCATCACCCATAAACTGTTTGGCTTTCCCATCTTTTTACTTTTCATGTGGATAATGTTCTCGGTAACCTTTTTTTTGGGTTCCTACCCCATGGAGTGGATTGAAAACGGCGTGGAGCAGTTGAGTATTTTTCTTGAAAACACCATGACGGCCGGCCCCCTGAAGGATTTGCTTATCAATGGTATCGTGAGTGGTGTAGGAGGAGTAATTGTATTCCTGCCAAACATTCTTCTGCTGTTTTTCTTCATCAGTCTTATGGAAGATACCGGATATATGTCGAGGGCCGTATTTATCATGGACAAGCTTATGCATAAGATTGGTTTGCATGGCAAGTCCTTTATTCCCATGCTCATGGGGTTTGGTTGCAACGTACCGGCTATTATGGCAACCCGTACCCTGGCCAACCGCAACGACAGGCTGCTTACCATGATTATCAATCCTTTTATGTCGTGTAGTGCAAGGTTGCCGGTTTACGTGTTGTTTATCACAGCCTTTTTCTCCGATTACCAGGGCACACTGCTGTTTCTGATTTATGCAATGGGTATTGGTATGGCAGTTGTATCGGCCATTTTGTTCAAAAAAACTTTGTTTCGCGGAGAAGATGTGCCTTTTGTAATGGAACTCCCCCCCTACCGGGTACCGACCCTTAAATCTATTGTAATACACATGTGGAGCAAAGCGGTGCACTACCTGAAAAAAATAAGTGGTATCATTCTGGTGGCATCCATAATTATCTGGGTGCTGGGGTATTTTCCCCATGGAATGGAATACAGCAAAAGGCTGCAGGAGGAGTCGCAAATTATAGAAGCCGAATATCAGTCACTGCTTAAGACCCTTGAGGATAGCAGTGAGGAAAAAGAGACACTTTTACAAGAAAAAGAGCAAACCCTTGAAAACCTTGAAACCGGCATTTTACAGCAACGCCAGGAAAACAGTTTAATTGGCGGGCTGGGACGATTTATTGAACCCGCCATGGCCCCATTGGGTTTT
>SLOR01000394.1 GCA_007132395.1 Bacteroidales bacterium | reverse complement strand
GGCTGGAAATTATTTCCGGCCTTACCTACGATTCCAATTCCCGGCAATGGATTAAGGGTGAGATGTACGCACCCGAAAAGGGCATGACGGTCAATCTGAGAATTGAAAATGCAGATGCAAAAGAACTTGTGGCTGTGGGAAGTAAGCTGATGTTCAGGAAAACGCTCAGGTGGGAAAGATTGCCCTGATGTTGGTTTTTTACAATATGCAATCCTGCAAAACTATTGCTATCTTTCTCCCGGTAAACAATACCTGTTCTGGTTATGGAGTCAGTACATTATTATTACGACAGCACCTTCGACGGCTTCCTCAGTGTGGTTTTTTATGCTTTCGAAAGAAATCAGCAGGTGCAAAAAATAGAAAAGGAGGGTGCAGGTGTGCAGGACCTCTTTTCCGAAACCGTTGCAGTGCCCACTGAGACCGCCAAAGCAGAACGGGTATGGAAGGGGCTGGTGAAAAAGACTTCCGCTAAAAATGCCCGCCTGGTGCAGCTGGCCTTTATGTCGGAACTGACTGATGTGGAAATGTTGCTCTGGCGGTATCTCCGCAAGGTATTCACCTCGCAGCATCCCGACTTTTATCAGAACATGCTGGATGAAGATGTGTATAACCTGATGCAAACCGCCCGCAAGGTTACCAAAGAAGCGCACCGCTTCCAGGGTTTTGTGCGCTTCCAGCAAACGGCGGACAATATCTTCTTTGCACCCATCGACCCCGAACACGATATTCTGCCCCTGCTGATACAGCATTTCAAAAGCCGCTATGCCGACCAGCAGTGGGTAATTTACGATACCCGCCGCAAGTACGGCATTTATTATGACCTGAAGGAGGTCAGTGAGGTACAGATTGAAAACCCGGAGGCCGACCTTCAAACCGGCCAGCTTAATGAAGACGTCAAAGATAAACGGGAGGATGACTATGTGGCCCTCTGGCAGCGCTACTATAATTCTGTAAATATCGCATCACGGGAAAATAAAAAGCAAATGACCCGCCTGATGCCCCGCCGCTACTGGAAGTATTTACCGGAGAAAAACAGGGAGTAAGGGAGGAGGGTTTTTAACCGCAAAGGCGCAAAGGCGATGAGGTTTTTAATCAATTCAACTATTCAACGATTCAACCCTTCAACAACGGTTTGAGGAATGAGATATTACTCATTAACTTCCACCTTCGGGCATAAACAATTCACCAATCATAATCACTAATTACTAATCACTCTTCCTTTTCCATTCCTGCGTGCATTTTTTGTATTTTTGGGCTTCCTTAACGAAAAACCCTCATTCTGATGAATATTCTCCTTCTTGGTTCCGGCGGTCGTGAGCATGCCCTGGCATGGAAAATTGATAAAAGTCCTTTGTGCAGTAAACTCTTCATCGCACCCGGCAATGCAGGTACACAGTTTTGTGGTACCAATGTAAAAATTGATATTGCTGATTTCGATGCCATCGCCGCCTTTGTGGAGAAGAATAGCGTGAAGATGGTGGTTGTGGGGCCTGAAGATCCGCTGGTGAACGGCATTACCGATTTTCTGTCGAACCACGAAAAGACAAAGGACGTAATGGTTATCGGTCCTTCGGCAGAAGGTGCACGCCTGGAAGGGAGTAAGGAATTTGCCAAGGAGTTTATGCAGAGGTATAAAATACCTACAGCAGCTTACAAAAGCTTTAGCATTGAAACTTTTGAGGAAGGTGTGGATTTCCTGGAAACCCTAAAACCCCCTTATGTACTAAAGGCTGACGGGCTGGCTGCAGGGAAAGGTGTTGTAATTGTGAACTCGCTGGATGGCGCCATTGATGCCCTCAAAAATATGCTTAAGGGAAAGGCTTTTGGTAAAGCCTCAGAAAAAGTGGTGATTGAAGAGTTTTTGCAGGGAATTGAGCTGTCGGTTTTTGTGGCTACCGACGGCAAAAGCTGGGTGTTGCTGCCCGAGGCCAAAGATTATAAGCGCATTGGCGAGGGCGATACCGGTCCCAATACCGGCGGGATGGGCGCTGTGTCGCCGGTGCCGTTTGCCGATACTGTGTTTATGGAAAAGGTAAAAACCCGTGTCATTCAACCTACCATCGACGGGCTGCAAAAAGAAGGCATTCGCTATGAAGGCTTTGTATTCCTGGGCCTTATGAATGTGGCCGGAGAACCTTATGTAATTGAATATAACGTACGCATGGGCGACCCGGAGACAGAAGCCGTAATTCCGCGACTAAATTCCGACCTGGTGGAAATGTTGCAGCACATGGCCAAGGGTACGCTTGAGCAATATATCCCGGAAGTATGTCCTGAATTTGCCGTTACCGTAATGCTGGTATCCGGAGGATATCCCGGCGCCTATGAAAAAGGACTTGAAATGGTGAGGTGGGATAGTATCAATGACAGCTATCTTTTCTTTGCCGGAGCAACTTCAGATGGCGATACTATTAAAACCTCTGGCGGAAGAGTGCTGGCCATTACTTCTATGCACAGTCAAATGGACAAGGCCATTGCCATGAGTATGCATAATGCTGAGAAGGTACAGTTCCAGCATAAGTTTTACAGAAAAGATATAGGTAAGGATTTACAAAACTGACATCAGTATGCTCATAGGAAAGTTTAAAACCAATCATCCCTTTTTATTTATACTGCTCTTCGTAATCAGCATTTTGCTGTGGCTGGACAGTTTTATGGGGTATGAAAGTATAACGGTGGATTATGAAAACTATGCTCCGTTTTATACGATTCTGGTGGGTTTTGTAAATGAATACCGTTTCCTGAGTGTGTTGTTAAGCTTTTTAATAATGCTCGCGCAGGCTTTCATGTTTAACAGGGTGATAGCCAACAAAAACCTGGTGGACCGCAACTCTTTTCTGCCCGCCCTATTGTTTATTGTACTCATGAGCAGCAATCCGGAATTCGCAGGCCTGCATCCGGTGTGGCTGGCCAATTTTTTTCTGATTATTACCCTTGATAAAATATTTGATGTTTTCAGGGAGGACGATGTGTTTCTGGAGGTGTTTAATGTGGGTTTGTTTATTAGCCTTGCCTCCTTGTTTTATATGCCTGCCCTGGGTTTTATTTTGCTCATCATTTCGGCCCTTATAATCTATTTCCTGGTGAACATGCGGGGAATTATGGCTTCTGTAATAGGCTTTGTTTTTCCCTATATCTTCCTGATGCTGTATTATTACTGGTTTGATAAACCCCTTAATAATCTCTGGTCACTTTTTTACTTTGAAGGTTTTTCGGTGTTACAGGGCAACTGGCGTCTTACTACATACGACTGGATTATGCTTTCTGTAATGGGGCTGGTAGGACTGGTGGCCTTTTTTCGCATTTACCTGGGGGGGCTTCGCGATAAGCCTATTCGTATAAGGAAAAGATTTCAGGTGCTGCTGGCATATTTGCTGATTGCTCTGGTGAGCTGGCTGATGGCAGGAGATATGGTGAGCCTGCACCTGGGGGTAGTACTCTTGCCACTGGCCGCTATTTTAGCGGGATTTTTCCAGGAAAGTAAAAGCCGGTTCTGGAATGAGATGCTTTTTTCTATTATCCTTGTTATGATTATTGCAGGCAAACTATCCCTGTTATGACAAAATATTTTCTATTTTTATAGTATAAGGAAAGGAAACCGGGATTGCGAAATGATAAAATAGTCAGGTTGGGGAATAACGAGAATTTTGCCCGAGGGAGAAAACAAACACGGGGATAAAAAATAATGGTAATGCATAGTAAAATTTAATAAGTGTCCGGAAAAATTCTGTTTCTTGTGGCCCATCGTATGGGGCGTTCGCCCGGGCAAAGGTTCAGGTTTGAGCAATATCTGCCTTACCTGCGTGAAAATGGTTTTACCTGTCATGTGTCTTATCTTATTGATGAGAAGGACGATACCATTTTTTATGCACAGGGCAGATACCTGGCTAAGCTGAGGTTTCTGTTAAAGAGCCTCCGGCACCGGCAAAAGGATATGCAGCACCTGGGCGATTTTGATATGGTATTCCTTTACCGCGAAGCGCACATGCTGGGTACTACATTTTTTGAAAGAAAGATAAAAAAAGCCGGAGTGAAGATGCTGGTGGATTTTGATGACAGTATCTGGCTCAAAGATGTTTCCAATGGCAACAAAAGACTGGCTTTTTTGAAAAGACCCTCCAAAACTGCTGATATTGTAAGGCTTAGTGATGCATGCATTGTGGGCAACCGGTTCCTGGCAGAATATGCCGGACGATTCAACCCCGGCATACATATTATCCCCACCACAATCGACACAGAGCAATATCAGGCTACTGATGTAAAAAGGGAGAGAAAGGGGATTTGTATAGGATGGACAGGCTCTTCCACTACCATCAAACACTTTTCACTGGCTGTGCCGGTTTTGAAAAGGCTGAAGGAAAAGTATGGCGACAGGATCTGGTTCCGGGTTATCAGCGATGAATTCTATGACGGTGCACTTGATGGGCTTGAAAACGTGAAATGGTCGCGGGAATCGGAACTGGAGGATTTGTCGGTAATTGATATTGGCATCATGCCGCTTCCCAACGATGAGTGGTCAAGGGGTAAATGCGGTTTCAAAGGCTTGCAATACATGGCCCTTGGCAAGCCGGCAGTGATGTCGCCGGTGGGTGTAAACAAGGAAATAATCCGGCATGAGGAAAACGGATATCTGGCCGATACGCCAGAAGAGTGGGAGCAGACCCTTATCCGCCTCATTGAAGACGCTGACCTGCGCAGACGTATCGGGCAGGCCGGCAGAAAAACCGTGGTAGAACGCTTTTCTTATCAGTCGCAAAAAGATCGCTACCTGAAAATATTCAGAGATTTACTCAAGACCTGACGCTTTATTTATGCCATTGCAATTGACCTTTCAGGAGATTTATAAGCCGGAAGCCGGGGTAGATGAGGCCGGCAGAGGATGCCTGGCAGGTCCGGTATTTGCTGCTGCTGTAATACTTCCTCCCAATCCCTCCGAAGAGTTACTCCTGTATTTAAATGACTCCAAAAAGCTGACGGCAAACCGAAGAGATGTGTTGCGCAGACAAATTGAGCATGAATCCCTTGCCTGGGCCGTGGCCCGTGCTGAGCACCATGAAATTGACGAGATAAATATTCTCAATGCTTCCTACCTTGCCATGCACAGGGCCATTGAAAAGCTAAACCTTAAACCGGGTATGCTGCTCATTGATGGCAACCGGTTTAAGCCTTTCGACGGTATCAGACACACCTGTGTGGTTAAGGGAGACGGGCTGTATTACGCCATTGCCGCGGCCTCGGTATTGGCCAAAACCTGGCGTGATGAATTCATGCTTTCCATAAATCAGGAATTCCCTCAGTATTACTGGAATGAGAATAAGGGCTATCCCACGCAAAAACATAAGCAAGCAATTGCTGAGGTGGGTTTCAGCCCCTATCATCGCCGCAGCTTTAATTGTGGGATACAGATGAAAATGGAGTTTTGAAAGTCCGAAGCCGGAAGCTAATTCCTAACACTTCATACCTCAAACCCCACACCTCATACCCTTTTCCCCACGCAAAGGCGCGAAGGTTACACAGGGTATTATTAGTTGAAAGGTTGAATTGTTTAAATCCTCCGCGCCTCCCCGCCTCTGCGGTAAAAACCGTTCTCCGTTCTACACCACACCTCACACCTCACACCTCATACCTCACACCCCAAACCCTACCAATGCACATGTGCACGACGCACAGGCATGGTCATACAGCGTGCTCCGCCGCCTCCACGGGGAAGTTCACTCCCTTCAATGGTTACTACATATTTATCGTAATTGGCCAGATCAACTTTTCCTTTGATGATGTCGGTTGCCTTGATCACCTCCATACCGTTACTTTGAAGTTCTTCAATGGTATTGGAGTTGCGTGCATAACCAATTACTTTTCCCGGACCTACAGAAAAAAAGTTGGCTCCACTATGCCACTGCTCTCTTTCCTGAAACCAGGGGTCATTACCTCCGCCGCATAGTATGGGTTTAAGGTCCATGCCCAGTTTTCGCAGGGCAGCAGGAATATTTTCCTCTTCTTTTATGGATTGTACCTTGCCTCCTGCAGTATGTATATGTACGGTTTGGAATTTATTCATTTTCATGATTACTGGCTCGTAAATCATGCACTTATCCATATCGAGCATGGTAAATACCATATCCAGATGGATGAAAGACTCTGGTATATCGGGTAATTCCTGCACAATGATATGTTGATATTCGTTTTTGTCCTTCAGCTGCTCCAGGATAAAATCCACTCCCTGGGGCGAAGTTCTTGGCCCGATACCTACCAGAAGGATGTCTTGACGAGCTATCAGAATATCTCCTCCCTCTATGCTTACCAGTGATGGAACTTCGGCAAGTTGCGCTGCGTTGATGGTTTTGGCGCTGAAAGCCGGATGGAAATCGAAAATAGACTCCATGATAAGGCTTTCACGCAGGCGTACGGGTGATTTCATTTTGCCAATGAAAACATTATCGTACACCGATACCGATGCATCGCGGGTATAGAAGAAGTTGTGCAAAGGACGCAGCGAATACCTTTCTTTACTTAAAAAGTTGGAGAGGGTTTGTTTTTGCATTAAAACACCTTCAATAAGTTGCCTGGAAAGCTCCTTTTCTTCCAGCGACAACAAATAGGGCCTGATACATTCTGCATTTTCGAAACGGCAGACACTGTCGATAAGGTTTTCTTTAACCTTTTCATTTTTGAGTACCTCGCTCAGCAGATCTTTTACCTCAAAGGTGGTAGTAACCTTTTCCAGGACACCCTTGAGTTGATTAAATTCTTTTGAAGCTACCGATAGGTTGAGTATATCGCTGTAAAGCGCTCTTTCGGCATTTTGCGGGGTCATGTTTTCTACTTCAGGACCCGGTGAGTGGATGATTACTCCTTCCAAATCTCCGATTTCGGAGTAAACCTGGGTGGGATATTTCTCTTGCATAGGCGGTTTTAAATTGATTTGCCGTTACTTAAAGTGTGTTGGAACTGCAAATAAAAACGTCTAAACAGGGGACATTTTTTACCCTACATAAAAACACCAAGGCCTTTTGAAGTGGTATCACCGCAAAAGGCCTGCAAAAGTAATGCTTTAAGCGCTAACAGTAAAGAAAAAAACGT
Source organism: Bacteroidales bacterium (assembly GCA_007132395.1). Classification (GTDB taxonomy): domain Bacteria; phylum Bacteroidota; class Bacteroidia; order Bacteroidales; family UBA7960; genus SKVR01. The sequence goes on along the minus strand of SLOR01000394.1, from coordinate 4,094 downwards.
TTAGAATTATTGTTGCTCCCGGTGTGTCAGAGTTTCCTGTTGAGCAAGGCCTCTGCAAGCAGCTTCAACTCGGCTTTATTCTCGCCAGGAAGCTGAATCTGATTCAGCAGGTCAAGAGCTTTACTGTTATAGTCTTCCATCTTTTTGAGCGCCATATCGTTAAGTTTCAACTCCAGGTAAACTTTTTTTACCATACTGATTTTTTCTTCCGGGTTGAAAATACGATTGGTGAAGGCATTGCGCAGATTGCGAAGCTGATTTTCATTGGCCAGCTCAAAGGCTTTGATGTAGAGCCATGTTTTTTTGTTGGCAATGATATCACCTCCGGTTTTTTTGCCAAAGGTTTCTTCTTCTCCGAAAATGTCGAGCCAGTCGTCCATTATCTGGAATGCCAGGCCTACATTTACTCCAAAATCGTACAGCAGCTGCGCATCCTTGTCAGAGGCTCCTGCGATAATAGCCCCGGTTTTCAGGCAGGCTGCAGGCAGCACCGCGGTTTTCAGCCGAATCATATTAATATACTCATTCTCTGTAACCTTGTCGAGGCTTTCAAAATTCATATCGTACTGCTGACCTTCGCACACCTCGATGACCGTTTTATTGAAAAGGTCAAGAATGGACTTTAGATATTGTGCAGGGCTGAGGGCCATATGCTGAATGGCCATGGCAAACATCACGTCACCCGAAAGAATGGCGGTGTTGGCATTCCATTTTTTATATACAGATGGCTTTCCGCGGCGCAGGGGCGCCTGGTCCATGATGTCGTCATGCATCAGGGTGAAGTTGTGAAAGATTTCGAGCCCTGTTGCCGGTCCCATAACCTCTTCAATGTTGCCTTCAAACATGTCGCAGGCCAGCAAGGTCATAAGGGGGCGTACGCGCTTGCCGCCATTACCCAGGCAATAGGCCACGGGGTGGTACAGCTCTTTAGGTTGTTTTACCAGCTCAATGGCGCTGAGGTAGTTGTTGATTTTCTCTGTGTAGCTTTTAATTTTTTTTGACATGAAGCAGAGGGGTTTGAAGGGTGAATGGGATCTTTTGTATTTTGTTTGAAGGTTATATCAACCTTTCTTCTTCAGGAATGATGAAAGAAGTGTCCTGTAGTATTTTCCTTATGCCCTCCTCCATTGGAATCAAATCTCTTTGCAGGAGGTTGCGCATTTTGGATATGTCGGGATATCTTCTTTTCATATCCCCCTCGGGAAGCGGGGGCATATATTCTATGGCTGATTTTGACCCTGTAATTTCTATGACCATTTTCGCCAGATCCAAAATGGTGATTTCGTAGTCGGAGCCTATGTTTACCACATCGTTAATATGCTTGTCCTCATAAAGCGCCCGGCTGGTGGCTTCTACATTGTCATCGATAAAGCAGAAAGTACGGGTCTGCAACCCGTTGCCATATATGGGGATAGGGTTATTGCTGAGGGCCAGGGCAAGGAATTTCGACATCACAAAGTCGATGCTCTGCTTGTGGCCATAGGTGTTAAAAAAGCGAAAGATGGTGTAATCCAGGTCGTACTCTTTTTTGTAAGATTTCAGGTAGGCCTCACCCACGTTTTTAACTACGGCGTAGGGTATGCGTGAGTTGAGGGGGGTGGTTTCTTCGTTTTGCGGCAGGTCGACAGGTTCGCCATACACCTCGGAGGAGGAAGCGAAAAATACCCGTTTCACACTGGAGTTTTTGCACAAATCGAAAATGTGTTCAATGCCATAAAGATCCTTGAGCACTTTAATGGGATATGCCTGGGTTTGCTTTACACCCACAAAGGCGGCGTAGTGAAACACGTAATCAAAATGGTTGGCCAGCATTACCTCAGCGATATCGCGGTAGTTATTCACATCGCATTTGATAAACCGCCAGTTGTCCCTGGGAGCTGTGGGGAGTTTGTTCTTTTCGCCCGTAGACAAATCATCTACCAGTACCACGAAGTTTTCAGGATCGCTGATAAGCTTTTCTGCCAGACAGCTTCCTATAAAACCTGCTCCTCCTGTAATAAGTATTTTTCTTTTCTTTTTTTCCATTGTATCCGGTTATTGTGTTTGCAGTATGCCTGCCTGCGTAAAAAAAATTATCGCAGCGTTGTTTCCTGCAGTATCTGCAAAAGATATTTTCCGTACCCACTGTTCACCAGGGGCATGGCAATTTCTTCCAGCTGTGCTTTGTCGATGAACTTCATGCGAAATGCAATTTCTTCAATACAGCCAATTTTCAGCCCCTGCCGTTGTTCTATAACCTGTACAAACTGGCTTGCCTGAATCAGCGAGTCGAAGGTACCGGTATCCAGCCATGCAGTGCCGCGGTTAAGGATGCCCACTTTCAACTGACCATTATCAAGGTAGTGGCGATTAACATCGGTAATTTCATATTCCCCTCTTTTGCTCGGTTTGATGGATGCTGCAACTTCAACCACCGAGTTGTCGTAAAAATACAATCCTGGTACAGCATAACTTGAGCGTGGCTTTTCGGGCTTTTCTTCAATGGAGACCGCTTTGAGGTTTTCATCAAACTCTACCACGCCATATCGCCAGGGGTCGGATACATGATAGGCAAACACAACTCCGCCTTCGGGGTCGTTGTTTTGCTGCAGCAGGTGTTGCAATCCGTTGCTGAAGAAAATATTATCGCCCAAAACCAGGGCTACTTTATCATTGCCAATAAATTCCTTCCCTATCACGAAAGCCTGCGCCAGCCCATTGGGGATGGCTTGCTCGGCATATTGAAAGTTGCAGCCTATTCTGCTTCCGTCGCCCAATAGCCTCTGGAAATGAGGTAGATCGTGAGGGGTGGAAATGATAAGGATGTCTTTTATGCCCGCCATCATTAATACCGACAGGGGGTAGTAAATCATAGGCTTATCGTAAATGGGCATGAGCTGCTTGCTCATGGCAAGAGTAATGGGGTAGAGCCTTGTGCCGGAGCCACCGGCGAGGATAATTCCTTTCATAGGGGTGGTTTTTGTGCTTCCTGTTTAATCCCGCTTTATTAGCAAATACATAAATGATCTTCCCTTGGTATTGTTTACCAGTGTTGGTAATTTGGCTGATTGCAGGCTGGCTGCACAGAAGGGAGATGTATCGCGGTAAAGTTAAAACAATTGCTTTTACTGACAAAAAATATCTTGTTTGAAGCAAGGACTGTCAATAAAAAAATGATGTTGGGCGTACTTAAAATGTAGAACAGGATGTTTGACCGATGGTTATTACTCCGACAGGACAAAAGTTCCCTTCACTTTCTCATCATCAATTTTTGCTTTCCCGTTACCTTCCTCGTCATTAAAATCTTCTTCTTTAAAAGCCTTGATGATAATACGCTTATGCAAGGAAAGGAGTATGGATGGCATGAGGAATAGATTGGATGCCAATGCTATGAGCAGGGTAAAAGCAATCAGGTAGCCCATTGCCTGTGTGCCCCCGAAAGAGGAAGCGGTAAAGATGCTGAAACCGAAAAACAGCACCACGAAGGTGTACATCATACTCACGCCACTTTCGCGTAATGCCGTAAGCACTGAGTGTTTGATGTTGAGATTGTTGAGGGCCAGCTCCTGCCTGAACTTGGCCAGGAAGTGGATGGAGTTATCCACCGAAATACCCAATGCGATACTGAATACCAGAATAGTGGAAGGCTTGATGGGTACTCCCATGAAGCCCATTAGTGCAGCTGTGAGTAGCTGTGGGAAGAGGTTGGGCAGTAAGGAAATGAGAATCATGCGGGAGTGGTTAAACAACAGCGCCATCAAAAGAGAAATGATAATAATGGCAAATACCAGGCTGGTAAGAAGATTTTTTACCAGATACCCGGAACCTTTAAGGAATACCACACTGGCTCCAGTCATACTCACCCGTGTGGTTTCAGCATCGAACAGTGAGTCAATTACGGGCTGAATATCCTCCTGCAGCTGCTGTATCTGACGGGTGCCCAGGTTGGCCATCTGCACACTTACACGGGTTTTCTGCATGCTGCTGTCAGCAATTGCTGTGAGGATATTGTTGCTGTCGTCTTCGTTGCTCGGCAGATAGCCCATTATGAAGTTGCGCTCGTGGGGGTTGGGCAGGGAATACATCTCCGGGTTGCCACGGTAAAAAGCCTGCTT
>SLOR01000385.1 GCA_007132395.1 Bacteroidales bacterium | reverse complement strand
TTTTAATTAAAGAGGATTTCTCAAAAGTGTGATGTTAATCGGACGCTGAGCCCGTCAAAGCGGGTATCTGATTGATAATCAAAGGTCGTTTCCATAGGTGATACAATGAGTTTGTCGATTGCTCAACGACCGGTTTGCACTTTTGAGACATCTTTTTTTTATTTTCCCACCACTTTTTCAATACACTCCCACAGTTTATGTGCGGTATTATCCCACGAGAATTGTTTTCTTTGCTCCCTCGCTTTTTCAATGAGTGATTCACGCAGGGCCTTGTCGGTGCTGATCTTTTTCATGGCGGTGGCGATATCCTCCACCGAAAATGGATCCACCAGCAGGGCTGCATCGCCGGCCACCTCGGGCATGGAGGTGCGGTTGGATGTAATTACGGCAGTTTCAGCATTAAAAGCTTCCAGTATGGGAATGCCAAATCCTTCGAAATAAGGTACGAACACCAGTGCAGTAGCGGCACTGTAGAGGGCATTCAGTTCACGGGTGTTCTTCCGGCCCATAAAAATAACCTCATCTCTGAACTGCATGCTGTTGAGCACCCTGTTTACGTTATTGTCGGAACATTTTTCCGGCCCTACGATAATCAGACGGGTTTGGGTGGTGTCATCTTTTTTGAAGCGGTCAAAGGCCTGAAGCATGCGCGCTACGTTTTTGCGGGGTATTATACCTCCCACGTAAATGAAGTAAGGATGTTCGCCCGAATATTCTTTACGAGTTGCTTCCTGCTCCTGCAGGCTATTGGGGCGGTAGGCTTCGTTGCAGCCGTTGTGGGTAACATCAATTTTTTCCGGAGGTATGCCATAGCTTTTCGCGATATCTGCAGCTGAAAAATGGCTGACCGTTGCTATCCTTGCAGCTTTGTGTGCGTAGCGTGGAAAGAAAGTGTTGTAATACCATCGGGGCCAAAAGGGAAGATCTTTGGGGTTGTGCTTAAAGTTCAAATCATGAATAACCTGTATGTAGGGTACCGGCGAATGAAGGCTTACCCAGCCATCGGGCGACAGATACACATCGGGTTTGAGTTTTCTCAACAGCAATGGCATGAGCATCTCAAAGCGGATAAACCATAAAATGGGATGTCGTGCCGGGGGAGGTAATACAATTATGCGGGTATTGGCAGGAAACCGGAGTTCGGGCGCAGGTTTGCGATCAAATATCAGGATAAACTCGTGTTCAGGATGGTTGTGTGTAAGGCGTTTAATGGTTTCAAAAGTAAACCAGCCAATCCCGTCGAGCTTACCGTAAATAAGAAGGTGTGTATTAATGGCAATCCTCATAACTGTTTCCCTACTGTGTTATTATGAGGTAAAAATAAGTCCATTATTTATGAATGCCTAACGGATTATGCATTTTGCCACTGGTGCATGAAGCTTTTTAGCTCCTGGTATAACCTGGCCATGGGTAGCCCCACCACATTGTGGTAGGAACCTTCTATTTTTTCCACCATTACGGCACCTATCCATTCCTGAATACCATAAGCTCCGGCTTTGTCGAAGGGCTGACAAGTGGTAATGTAATGTTCAATTTCCTGTTGATTCATGGGGGCAAAGTGCACCCGTGTAGTTTCTGTAAATGCCAGCTGATTTTGTTTTGTAGTAAGACAAACCCCTGTGATGACGCGGTGCGAACTACCTGAGAGCATTTCCAGCATCCGGCGGGCTCGTTGTGCATCAGCCGCTTTGTTGAGTATCATATTATCCTTTACCACAATGGTGTCGGCAGTAATGACAAGGGCATCGGGCTTTATGAGTTCTTTAAAGGGGAGGGCCTTTTGGCGACACAGGTAAATGGCCACCTCCTCAGGCAATAAATCCTCAGGATATTCTTCATTGCCAGGGATTACCCAGGTCCGGAAAGAAAAACCCGCCATTTCCATCAGGGCCTTGCGACGTGGGGATTGTGAAGCGAGGATGAGATCAATGGATTGAAGTTTTTCAAATAATTCCATGGGTCGCTAATTACTATAGAATTTGTGATGAATATGAGGAAAAATTAATGTGCTGAGATCTATTCCAGGGTAAGAGGAAAGCCGTTCTGCAGGTAAAAGTAGAACAGAAACATGGACAATACTCCGGTAAGCATAATGAATTTGGAAAACCTGCTCAAGCTGCCATAATCCTGCTTTTCCTTGGCTGTAAGGATTTTGTTAATCATCAGGATGGATGGAATTTGCACAGCCACCAGCAGGTAGGTAAATATAAGGTCAAAATCGCGTTGCAGGATATAGAACTGGAAATATGCTACGAAAACAATAAGTGCGATGGTAAGGAAAGTTATCAGTTTTTTGGTGGCATGAATACCCGAAACAATAGGAATGGTTTTGCAGGCGGTTTTGGCATCTCCTTTTATATCCTCAATGTCTTTAATGATTTCTCTTGCCAGGGTGGCAATAAAGGCAAAAAGAGCGTATATACGTGCAAAGTAGGTAATGGTGATAATTGCCTCGTGCGACATGAGCTCAGTGGGCAGGGCATGCGATTCGAAAATCCACACCATGGCCACCACAAACCCCGCCAGCAGGGCTACAATGATGTTCCCGATAAGGAAACGCCTTTTGTAGCGAATGGAATAGAGCCACAATAGTGTGGGTACCACAAGAAATATTAACATCAGTGGCCAGTGACCCACTCTGAGGGCCAGGTAAGTACCTATAACCACAGCAGTAATGTTGAAAAGGGAATGGTAAAGAATGGCTGAGCGGCGCGATATTTTACGACCCAGGATGATTTTAGAAGGTTTGTTGATGCGGTCGGTACGCAAATCAAAATAATCATTGATGGCATATCCTGCCGCGCTGATAAGCAGTGTGGCCAGCACCAGTAAAAAAAAGTCCACTCC
>SLOR01000284.1 GCA_007132395.1 Bacteroidales bacterium | reverse complement strand
CCCCATATTATTGAAATGGGTATACCTTCTGGCAAGAGGATCGTAAAGGGGCAGCTCCCAGGTTCTCTGGATGGTGTCATTGCTAACTTTGTAAAAAATCTGCATGCGTGACAAGCCTGATGCCAGGTTGAAATACAACATGGAACCCGTTCCGGCAGTTTCTTCAACGGTAATATGAAATCCTTTAAAGAACCCCCTGAATTCGTCATTGCTGGTAAATCCTGAAGTTTGCTCCTGGGCATCAATAAACTTCCGACCCACTGATTCCGACAATCTCAGCCTTAGATGGGGGAGATAATTCGTTGTGTCTGCACCTCTGATAATAACAACCGTATCATTGGGCAAAGGCAAAAAACTGGATTCGTGCATGGGTTGGGGGGAGGCAGTAAGTACTCTGTTTGAAAAAACCCTGCCAGCAGGAACGGTGTCGTGCAACTCGTACACTTTGATATTGTGTTCGGTGTTCAAATCGCCGAAATAGCCGCTGTAAGCGAGACTAAGTACTACTGAATCCACTGTAAGGGCAGAGGAAAGATTTTCGTCGGCGATATTAAAGGGAATGTTCCGGGGAATACCTTCTGCAAAGATGCTTGCTTTTGTAGCTCCGAAAACCGGGTCTGAGTAATACCCCAGCAAGGCTCTTTCAGCCTGGGAGGTTACCAGTGAATCCTCAAGCTGCGTATAGGCTGCCAGGGGCAAAACTGTATCCACCGAAATTTTGAGTCTGTTGTCAATAAGGTCAAGGCCTATTTTATCAAGATCCTTGTTGCAGGAAGTAAAAAACATTCCTGCGGAGAGCAATGCTGTAAAAAGAAACGGGAAGGATTGTAAACGGAAAAAACCCCGGCGATGCCGGGGATAGAATAATTTTTTCAAAACTGTTTAGGTTTAGGGTTTAATGTTTTTATCATATCTCACGTTGGAAACGCAAAGTTATGGTAAAAATTATTGTGTGAGGACAGATTCCTGAACAATAATTTCGTCATAGAATTCATTGTAGGCATCCATGTATTTGTCTTCGGGTTGGTAAGGAAGGATGGGTTTTCCTGACTGGCGTGCATAGGCTTCCAGCTCGGGGTTAATCTTTTCACTTCCAAAGACGATACCGTCGGAATAATCGATGGCGGTTTTACTGATATTGATGTAAGTAGGATCCTGATATTTTTCCATATGCTCAGCACCTACTCCCTGGGTCTGAAACTTCTTTGCCATGCCGGCATCGAGGCTACCTTCAAATTCGTCGTCGTATATCGAATACACAACTTTTGTATCAGTAAACATCCCTGAATCCTTAAGGGCTACCTTTACATAAACAGGCATGAGTGCAGTAAACCAGCCGTTGCAATGCACCACATTGGGGGCCCAGCTGAGTTTTTTCACGGTTTCTATTACACCGCGTGTGAAGAAGATGGCTCTTTCATCGTTGTCCGGGAAAAGTTTATTGGCCTTGTCGCGGATGGTAAATTTACGCTTAAAAAAGTCGTCGTTATCAATAAAATAAATCTGCATTCTGGCAGACTGGATAGAAGCAACTTTAATGATGAGGGGGTGGTCGGTGTCATTAATGACGAGATTCATTCCGGAAAGACGGATAACTTCGTGCAGCTGGTTTCTTCTTTCATTGATGTTGCCGAAGCGTGGCATGAAGGTTCTGATTTCTTTTCCCCTTTCTTGTATGCCCTGTGGAAGATGTCGCCCCACAAGGCCTTGATGTGATTCTTTCAAATATGGGGTGATTTCCTGCTGAACGAAAAGAACTTTGGGTTTTTCCATAAATGCTGTTAATTGACTGTTAGTAAAATTATTGTGCAAAGTTACACTTTTTTTTACTATTTTTCAAATTATTCCCCTAGCTTTGCGGGCTTCAGAAGAAAGCTATCATCCCGCAACAAAAGAGCTACAGCTCAGTGTTTTAGCCCCTACCCGGCCTTTAGCTTCAAAAACTCCGCGGGGCAAACGGGCTTTTTACTGCTATCAACTACAGTTATAGTAAGTTGCAAACATTAATACCGTAAAATTGGAAACAATCCGTACCGTAAATCAGATGCAACAGCTAATCCTTGAGCTGCGCAAGCAAGCCGGCAGGCAAATAGGCTTTGTACCCACCATGGGGGCCTTGCACCAGGGCCACCTGGAGCTGGTAAAAAGAGCCGTTAATGAAAACGAGGTGGTGGTTTGCAGCATCTTCGTTAACCCCATCCAGTTTAACAATCCCGATGATCTGAAAAAATACCCCCGCACCTTCGAAAGTGACATTGAGATGCTGGAGTCCATGGGCTGCCATTATGTTTTCTATCCAGACACACAGGAGATGTATCCAGAACCCGAAACACACACCTACGATTTCGGGCAGCTTGACAAGGTTATGGAAGGGCGCTACCGGCAAGGGCATTTCAACGGGGTGGCCATCGTGGTGAAAAAACTCTTCGACATAGTAATTCCCCATCGTGCCTATTTCGGGGAAAAGGATTTTCAGCAGCTGGCCATCATCAAGGCGCTGGTGAAAATGGAAAAACTGGATATTGACATTATTCCCTGCCCCACCGTACGCGAACATGACGGGCTGGCCATGAGCAGCCGCAATATGCGCCTTTCGCCAGAACAACGTGCCCAGGCGCCTCTCATCTACCAATCCCTGCTTAAGGCAAAACAGCAATATAGGACTCAACCGGCAGAAGTTGTAAAGGCAGCGTTGGAAAAAACCATTAACCAGCACCCCCTCATGAAGCTGGAGTATTTTGAAATAGCAGATACCGACACCCTGGAGCCTGTTACAGGAGAAAAGCCGAAAAAACCTGTTGTGGCATGCATTGCAGTACATATGGGTGAAATCCGACTCATTGATAATATGTTATT
>SLOR01000380.1 GCA_007132395.1 Bacteroidales bacterium | reverse complement strand
TCATGCCCAGCTGAGAGGCACGAATGGCTGCCACGTATCCTCCGGGTCCGCTTCCGATAACTATCAAATCGTAATTCATATCTGTATATATTTAAAATTCATAATGGTTTTATATGCGAAATTAAAAAATTTTCATGGTTTAATGGCTCCCCCTACAAACGTACTTTTTAACACGCAATGACAGGAGATGTTTTGCGTAGAAGTCAAAAAAGCAGAAACCCGGAAGCTCTTTAACCTGAAAAAGCAGTAGCGCCGAATTTTCATCATACCAATCAAGGGGATTTACCCTACATTAACCTTGTTAATCCTGTTTTTCAGGTCAGTCAATTCTTCAATGAGACCGGGCTGTTTTTCCAGTGCATTGCCCACCACAATCAAATCGGCTCCGGCTTCCCATACCTTTTGTGCAGACAAGGCCGAGCCGATACCACCCCCGATTATCAGGGGAATCTTTACATGGTCTTTTATAGCCTGAACCATATTGGCAGAAATTGTATGCTTTGCCCCGCTACCTGCATCAGCATAAAGCAGCTTAAGTCCAAGCATTTCTCCTGCCATAGCTGTGCACACGGCTATGTCGTTTTTATCGTGGGGGATGGGAGTGGTATTACTCATATAGGCCACCGATGTGGTACATCCGCTTTCTATAAGCATATAACCGGTGGGTATAATTTCCAGACCCGACTGTTGGAGCTGCGGAGCAGCAATCACATGATTCCCGATTAACAGCTCGGGGTTGCGCCCCGAAATCAGACTTAACAACAGGATTCCATCAGCTTGCTTATGTACCTGCATCGTATTGCCCGGAAAAATAACAATGGGAATCGTCAACAGCTCTTTGAGGATTTTCAGACATGTGCCCATGAAGTTGCCCGTAAGCAGACTACCTCCCACGAATACGAAATCCACACCATGTTTTTTGACCAGGTTGGCAAGATTAATCACTCCTTCTTCATCCGTCTTATCAGGATCTATCAATACAGCCAGCTGTTTTTGCCCCTGCAGGGAGGAGTTTACAATTTGCTGATAAATCATTCTATTCATAGTTGACGGCTTGTTGTAAGATGAAAAGAGTAGGAAGTTTTTCAGCGCTCAAGGGCATAGGCCAGGATATAATCATCAAACATCTGGTATTCAACAGGGAAAGTACGGCTTTGCCCTTCAAGTTTCAGGGTTCCATATACGATGCCTTTTTCAGCGGGGGCAAAGGGTGCTATATAAATATGTTCACGAAATAATATATCACGCTTACCATGCAGCTTGTAAAGGGTTTCTTTGGCTGCCCACATTATATACAAGGTTTCCAGTGACAAGCCTGGGCCGGCTTCACTAATCTCTTCCCTGTTTAAAAACTTATGGCTGATACGGTGTATTTTGCTCTCCATCCTTTCAATATCAATACCCACTGTAAAGGTAGGACTGGCAATAAGGGCGGAATATTTCCCGGAGTGAGACACCGAGATATGCCTTACACCATTGTTCAGGTAGGGTTTTCCGTATTCGTCATAGCATATGGAACTAAGCTCATGATCTCGAACCAGGTATGGAAGTATCATCCTGTAACTGAGCCAGTGCTGTTTACGGGTGGGTGTTTTGAGAGAAGAGAATATCCTCTCCTCCTCTGGCGAAAGTTTCAGCTGTGCGTAAAGTTCATCTACACTTTCGCTGATTTCCCAGATGCCAATAGCAGCATCCTGTACAAATTTCTTCAAAAACAGACTCATTCTTTTTCTTTCAAGGGGTGATGCCCGTTAAAGGATAATTCTCCCTTGATGCATCTTCACATATCTCGCTAATGCACCACCTTGCGTGAACCTCTGCGTATTGAAATTGTTTCTATAGCTTGTCGGGTATTTTTCACTTTAACTATGAAAGTGTTACCTTTGCAAAATTAGAAATTTTAAATGACAATACAGAATGGAAAAAGTTTTAACAGATACACAACTTCCCTATAAGATTGCCGATATTTCGCTTGCTGATTTTGGCCGGAGAGAAATTGAGATAGCCGAAAAAGAGATGCCCGGCCTTATGTCGTTGCGCGAGAAGTACGGGAAAGAGAAGCCCCTGAAAGATGTTCGCGTGATGGGCTCACTGCACATGACCGTACAAACGGCAGTCCTTATCGAAACCCTTGTGGAGCTGGGCGCCAATGTACGCTGGGCAAGTTGCAATATCTTTTCTACACAGGATCATGCCGCAGCAGCTATTGCCAAAAGCGGAGTTCCTGTTTTCGCCTGGAAGGGTGAAACCCTTGAGGAATACTGGTGGTGTACCGAGCAGGCTCTTACATTTCCTGAAGGCAAAGGCCCGCAGCTAATCGTGGACGATGGTGGCGATGCTACCTTGCTCATTCACCTGGGATACAAAGCAGAAAGTGACGCTTCTGTGCTGGATAAAACACCCGGCAGTCGCGAAGAAGCAGAGATATTAAAACTGCTGAAAAGCACCCTGCAGAAAGACAACCAGAAGTGGCAGCGCATGGTGAAAGAATGGAGAGGTGTTTCGGAAGAAACCACCACAGGAGTACACCGCCTTTACCAGATGATGGAAAGAGGAGAACTCCTTGTACCTGCTATTAATGTGAATGATTCTGTTACCAAATCCAAATTCGACAACCTTTACGGCTGCCGCGAATCACTGGCCGACGGTATCAAAAGAGCCACCGATGTAATGATTGCAGGCAAGGTGGTAGTTGTATGCGGTTATGGCGATGTGGGCAAGGGATGCGCCAACAGTATGCGCGGCTACGGTGCCCGTGTAATTGTTACTGAAATCGACCCTATTTGCGCCCTGCAGGCTGCCATGGAAGGCTTTGAAGTGAAGCCCGTTGAAGAAACGCTGGAGGAAGGTAATATTTTCGTTACCGCCACCGGCAACAAAGATGTGATTACCGTTGAACACATGAAACGCATGAAAGATCAAGCCATCGTGTGCAACATCGGTCACTTCGATAACGAAATACAAGTTGACCAGCTTGACCTGGAGCCCGGTGTGCAAAAGATACACATTAAACCCCAGGTAGATAAATATGCATTTCCCGAGGGCCATGAAATTTTTATGCTTGCCGAAGGAAGGCTTGTAAACCTGGGTTGCGCCACAGGCCACCCCTCTTTTGTGATGAGTAACTCCTTTACCAACCAGGTGCTGGCCCAGATAGAGCTGTGGAAAAACCAATACGAAGTTGATGTGTACAGGCTACCCAAGCACCTTGATGAAGAGGTGGCACGTCTGCACCTGGAAAAGATCGGAGTTAAACTCACAAAACTTACCCCTGAGCAGGCCGCTTATATTGGCGTGCAGGAGAAAGGACCTTTTAAACCTGAGCATTACAGGTATTAAAGTTGAGGCTGAGCGAAGCAAAGTCCCGAGAGTGAAATGATTCGGGATTGAGGCTGAGCTTAAGCGGAAACGCCAATTGCTTTAGCAACAATTCTTCAAAGCCCCGCCTTACATTGATTAAAAAAAACGAGGCTATCTCAAAGGCCATATGCTTAAAGGACACTGAGCACTTTGATATGCTCAACGGCCCAAAGGCACGCCTGAGACGGCCTCGTTTTATACAATATGACTATCTGGGTGGGATTCAGAGAAATCAGTTTGACACCTGCAGGTAAGGATAATTAAAGAAAGTACGATACTGCCTTAAAGGATAGCGCGAAGGACCTGAAACGGGCGAGCCATCCAGCAGCAAAAAAACAGATTCACAGCAGTTATCCACCGCCAGCGGAGGATTTTCCACTACCACGCGGCAATCGGAATAAGGATGTACCGGGCAAGCCCTGTCGAAGGCAGTAAATTCATTTTCCGATACGCGGTATATTATAATTCCACGCACCCCTCCGGAATAATAAGCCCATCCGCCAATGCTATTGAGCTCGATGTGTTGTGTGGATTCAATATTGACAATAAACTCCACAGGGACAAAAGGCACCGGATGCTTGTCATCTTTAGTGCAGGAAAAAAGCACTATAACGAATCCGATTATCAGACACTTACGCCACAAATATCGAGCTTTAAAAAATAAATCCATCCTCTTATATATTGAAGTATTACAAAGTTACACCATAATTTCTAACTTTGTCTTTGTATTCAACTGCCAAAGACACATAAAAATTATGCGCAAAAGGTCATTTCGACAATACTTTTTGTTTTTTTGTGTACTTCTGTTGCCCCTGGGAGCCTGCGGCCCCAAATATCAGGCTGCCAAATCACAGAGACAACTTGAGAGGCGCATGGAGCAAAGAAAAAAAGAAGGCGAAAGAGCCATGAGCCAGGCAAGGCAGAGGCATTCGCGGGTGCAGGACAAGCAAACGCAACAAAGGATGAAACAAACCCGTCGCCAGAGCGACAATTTAATAAACAATAAAGGAAAAAGGCCGTTCTACATAAGATGGTATGAATCCATAAAAGCCAGGCGGCATCGTCGTTAAAAAATACAACAATCAGATATGGAAGATTTATTATATATTTTTCTCGCAATCGTGTGGCTGGCAATCAGCATCCTGGGAAGCAGAAAGAAAAAACAACAGGCAAACCAATCCAGGCCTGAGCCCAAACCCATTGAGCAGGATGAGGAAGCACCCACTATGCAGGCACCACCTCCAAGTTCACAAAAAGAAGGGGAAGTTGATTTTGAGGAGTTGCTTGAAGATTTTTTTGGAGGAGGCAGCAAGAAAACAGAAAAACCTGCGGAAGAAGCTCCACAGCAGGCTCCTGCGCCTGCTTATACCGAAGAGAGAACTTATTATAGCGAAAAGCCGGAATACAGACGAAAAGAGGAGGAGTTAAGCAAGCCCGAAGAAATAAAGAAATTCGAAGGGGCAATTACTGACGAATATGAATTTTCGGCGGAAGGCAAAGTGGAAACCATTGAAGATTTAATTCAATCCTATGACAAGAAGTACAAAAAAACGGAAGAAGAGGATTTAAAGATCAGTGTGGTTGATTTGGAAGAAGGAGAATACGAAAAGTTGGACGTGGAATTCGATGGAAGAAAAGCTATAATTTATTCAGAAATCATCAATAGGAAATATTTTTAGTTAATTTGCCTTTTTCATAGGCTAATTTTGAAATAATCATTACATTTGCTTCCTGCAAACGAGGTAATGCGTTTGCTTTTTTGCATTATTACAGATTACAACGGAGGGAGACTATTATAATAAGGGAACTCCGCAACGTATTAAAAACAAAACTTCAGGCTTGTCAGTAATGTCACATTTAGCGCGCATGCTGTAAGCTGTTTTTTTTTATGCTTTCATTATCACAATAATAATTTAGTAACATGTTCTGTTTCTTAATCATATTCATCAGGAAATTGCTTACCGGGGACTCGTCTCCGGCGGGTCAGTACCTGTATGCTTTCCAGGCTCCGGCAGAGATTTGGAAAGGAGCAGCAGACATGCCTCACCACTACCCCGGCTCCCGGATGCTTTCCAC
Organism: Bacteroidales bacterium; assembly: GCA_007132395.1. Classification (GTDB taxonomy): domain Bacteria; phylum Bacteroidota; class Bacteroidia; order Bacteroidales; family UBA7960; genus SKVR01. The sequence continues at coordinate 5,812 of SLOR01000380.1, read as the reverse complement.
ACTCTGCCCCTTAACAATTTGCAATGAAACGTCAAGTGTAATCGCAAAAGGGGCAAAGGAGCACAAAGAATAAAATTCATTTAAAAAATCCTGTTTTTTCCTGTCCCTTGCCAAGCATGAATTTCCAAAAGAAATTATTGCAAGGACATTGTTAAACAATAACTCATTATAATCATGAACGAGGTTAAATATTTTACCAAAGAAGGCCTGGACAAGCTCAAAGAAGAACTGGAGCATTTAAAATCCGTTGAAAGACCTTCTATCTCGCAACAAATTGCTGAAGCCCGCGAAAAAGGCGATCTGTCGGAAAACGCAGAATATGACGCAGCGAAAAATGCCCAGGGTATGCTGGAGCTGAAAATTTCCAAACTTGAAAACACCCTCAGCAATGCAAGGGTAATTGATGAATCGCAGTTGGATACAGACAAGGTTTCTATCCTGTCGAGGGTGAAACTAAAAAACCTAATCAATAAGGCCACAATGACCTATACCCTTGTGCCGGAAAATGAAGCCGATATAAAATCAGGCAAGATTTCCGTGAACAGCCCCATTGCCAAAGGGCTACTAGGCAAGAAAAACGGTGAAAAAGTAGAAATACAGGTACCGGCCGGGCTCATGACTTTCGAAATTCTGGAAATAGGCAGATAGCCTAAATAAAATATTTTTAAAGGCCGGGTAAATTCGAAAGCGTTTTTATCCGGCTTTTTCATATATTTATGTTTTATTTCGTTTCACTTCAACTAACATAATTATGCCCAGTATCTTTTCAAAAATCGCTTCAGGAGAAATTCCCTCTTACAAGGTGGCCGAAAATGATCGGTTTATGGCCTTCCTCGATATCAACCCACTGGCCAAAGGCCATACACTGGTGATTCCCAAAAAAGAGACGAATTACATTTTTGATATTGAAGACCAGGACTTCAGGGATTTATTCCTTTTTGCCAAGAAAGTAGCTGTTTCCATTAAAAAATGTATTCAGTGCGAAAAGGTGGGTATGGCTGTTATCGGGCTTGAAGTGCCCCACGCGCATATTCATCTCGTGCCCATCAATGGCATTTACGATATCGACTTCAGCAAGCCCAAGATGAAAATCAGCCAGGAAGAGTTTAAAATGATAGCCGACAGGATTGCCTCAAAGGTAGTTTTGTAACTATTTCTTTACCCGGGAAGGATTTTGCGCGATAAAAGCTTTCCAACCTGTAAAGGATTCGGAAGAAGTATCCGATTTCCCCCGCTGAAAGTGATGACACACTGCTACTGCTAAGGCATCGGTAATATCCAGGTACTCGGGAATTTGCTTTAAAGACAGCATGCCTGCCAGCAAGCCGGCTACCTGCTCCTTGGAAGACCCGCCTTTACCTGTAATGGATTGCTTTATCTTACGGGGAGAATATTCAAAAACAGGAATATCGCGGTGCAGTGCCGCAGCAATAGCAACACCCTGGGCACGTCCCAGCTTGAGCATACTTTGTATATTTTTCCCGAAGAAGGGGCTCTCGATGGCAAATTCATCCGGGTGATACTGGTCGATAAAGCGCAGGGTAACTTCAAAAATTTTTTTCAGCTTCAGGTGATGGTCTTTGAGCTTATCGAGCTTTAGGATGTCCATGGCAATAATTTCAATTTTATTACCTTTGACCTCAATAATCCCAAGCCCCATATTGTTGGTCCCGGGGTCAATTCCCATAATAATTTTTTCCACAGCTAAGTTTTTTTATGCGCATCATCACTCAAACGCTCCCACTGAGGGCAAATGTACATAAAAATTTACTGCCCGCGGTGCGGATGTTGTTTGGCATCGCGGCACTGGGGTATGTTGGCTGGAATCTATACCAGCTGTCCTTATCTGAACTCGTTTTGTGGAAAGATTCCCTGGTGGTAACGCCCCTGTCCCTGTTCTTTTTTTTCATCGCCATTTCTCTTACAATTGTTAACTGGGGGATTGAAGCAGCAAAATGGAAAATGATAACTGCACCCTTACAGCATATATCATGGCTACAGGCCACCAAAGGAGTTCTGTTCGGTATCAGTCTGGGCATGATTACCCCAAAAAGAACGGGCGAATTTGCCGGCAAAATTATTATCCTTCAACCAGAAAACAGGATTAAAGGATTGGTATTAAACAGCTTAACGGGAATGAGCCAGCTTTTTATCACCCTATTCATGGGCAGCCTTGCCTTACTTTACTGGATGGTATTTATTGAGGATTCAGCTTTTATCCGGGCAGCAACTTTACCTTATAATTTCAATTTCTTTCTTTCGGCAGGTTTACTTCTTGCCCTTACAATTCTGGGGTTGATATACACCGCATCCCTCGCAGCACCGGCAATAAAAAAGAAAAGATATTCCGGAAGGATAATTTCTGTACTACTCTCAACGCTCACACTGGCATCCCGGCAAACATTATCTTCCATACTGCTATTAAGTGCGGTACGATATGGTGTTTTTGTTACACAATTTTACCTGCTGGCGGTGATTTTGGGCTTACAGGTCCATTTGATTGATTTTGTTGCCATAACCGGCATTATGTATCTGATAATGACTCTAATACCTTTGTCGGCCATCTGGGAACTGGGCATACGGGGCTCAGTAGCTTTATTTGTATTTGGAATCTATCTGCCGGGAGAAATGGGTTATGAAGCAGCTGTTGTAGCTGCAAGCACCGGACTATGGGTTATCAACCTGGCTTTACCTGCCATTGTGGGTGGCTTATGGGCCCTGCGTACCGAAAACGAAAACCTCCTGAACTGATGATACCCTCAGCATTGCATATTATTGCTTTTCTTTGCCTCATCCCCTACATCGTGCTGATTATCTGGGTAAGCCTGGGGTGGTTCAAACTACGGACAACAATGCAGCCAACTTCACCTGCAAAGCTACCCTGCGTTTCGGTAGTCGTGGCGCTGAGAAATGAAGAAAACAACCTCCCCGCCTTGATCCAGGCTTTAACCCGGCAAAACTATCCTGCCGGCAACTTTGAAATTATCTTTGCTGATGATGAATCAGAAGACAACAGCAGAAGTCTTATCCTGGAGCAAGCCCTCATCCATTCCCACATTAAATTGATTCCACATGGCCCGGAAGAAAAGCCCGGAAAAAAAGCCGCCATTGCCAGGGGGATAAGATTTGCGAAAGGCGATATTGTTATTACTACAGATGCCGATTGCCGCATGGGCAACAACTGGATAACCACCCTTGTGCAGGCACTATCCGCAAATAACACCCGCATGGTGCTTGCCCCCGTGGACATTGAGGATAAAGGGGGAAATCTATTATCACACCTGCAGTCGCTTGAGTTCATGAGCCTTACGGGCACTACAGCCGGCTCTGCAGCCATGCATCATCCTCTGATGGGAAATGCAGCCAATATGGCTTTCTGCAGGCAAACATATCTTGACATAATTGACCGGGTAAAAGGAAATACTTTTGCCTCAGGCGATGATATGTTTTTATTGCAGGCCATAAAAAAACGATACCCGGGCCAGATAAGCTTTGTATTCAGTAAAGATGCCATGGTCGTTACCCAACCAGCCCCCGGCATAAGAGAATTTTTCAGCCAGCGGATACGATGGGCCTCAAAAGCACCCGCTTATCATGATTCGGTAATACTTTTAGCCGGATTGTCGGTGGCAGCCTTTAATCTGTTGTTATCATTGGGGGTAATTATTTCGGCCCTGTTCTATACCGGGTGGTTACCCTTTATGGGCGGATTATGGCTGGCAAAAGCTGTGGCAGATTTTCCTTTGTTATTATCCGTGAGCAGATTTTTCGGAAAAGAGAGATTGATGAGATGGTATCTCCCTTTGCAGTTGATGTATCCTTTTTATGTGAGCGGTACACTTATTTTAGCCTTGTTCTCAAAGCCTGCCTGGAGGGGCAGACCGCTGAAAAAAACCTGAGTTACTATCTCTCAAGTTCCTTTTTCACTCCCAGCAAAAACTCCTCAATCTTATTGAGAGATTTGATGATTTCATACTCTCGTATGCTGTCCTCAGGATTCTTTTTCAGTTTTTCCCGGGCACCTTTCAGGGTATATCCTCTTTCTTTTACCAGGTTAAAAATGAGGTGAAAGTTGTCTACATCCTTTTGTGTAAATAACCGGTTCCCTTTTTTATTCTTTTTGGGCTGAATAATATCAAACTCTTTTTCCCAGAATCGAATCAGGGAGGTATTTACATTAAACATATGGGCTACTTCTCCAATGGTATAGTATATCCTGGCGACGTTGTCTTCTGTTTTCTCCATAATTCAGCTATTAATGTATATTAAACCCGGATCATTTACGTTGTTCCAAAAGTAAAAAAGAAACCCAAGTCATCAAACATATTTCGCCTCCGATGCATATATTTGCAACAAGTAAGGCTTTACAACCCTGAATTTAATTTTTAAGTTTTTTCCCAAATAATCCTGAAAGATGAAAATCCACTTTTTTAACCATCACATATCCTCCCTTTTTACGCTATACTTTCTGATATTTTTTGCCGGAAATAGTCTTTTGGCCCGTGATGCTCAGCCCCCGCAAAAAACAATACTTACACCTCCCCCGGTTGAAATCATTACGCCTGCAGGACCGGGCCTGATGGAAATACCCGAACGGGTGAAAGTTTCGCAGATTGTTAGTGTAATAGGTGTTGGAGATATAATGATGGGTACCGACTACCCCAACACTTCCTATTTGCCCCCCAATCACGGGCGCGATTTGCTTCGCCCGCTTCACAACATACTTCAGAGTGCTACGGTTACATTCGGCAACCTGGAAGGCGTGCTGCTGGATGGCGAGGGTACGGTGAAAAGATGCCGCAATCCCGACCTGTGTTACGCGTTCCGCTCACCTGAGCGATATGTTAACAATCTTGTGGAAGCAGGCTTCGACATGGTAAGCCTGGCCAACAACCACACCGGCGACTTTGGCCCCGAGGGCAGGATTGCCACCGTAAAAACCCTCACAGAAGCCGGTATAGCCTTTGCCGGCACACTGGATTACCCACAAACCATCATTGAACGCCAAGGAGTTAAATTCGGCATGGCAGCCTTTGCCCCCAATGTGGGTACGGTAAGTATACACGATATCCCCAATGCACAAAGAATAGTAAGAGAGCTAAAGGAAAAAGCGGACATCGTAATTGTATCCTTTCACGGGGGGGCTGAAGGGGCCGACCATCAGAATGTTAAATGTGAAACTGAGTTTTATTACGGAGAAAACCGGGGCAACGTGTGCCGTTTTGCGCGAAGTGTTATCGATGCCGGGGCTGATATCGTTTTTGGGCATGGCCCGCACGTAACACGCTCAGTGGACATTTACAAAGACCGCTTTATTATTTACAGCCTTGGGAATTTCTGCACGTATGCCCGTTTCAACCTAAGAGGCGAAAATGGCATTGCTCCCCTGGTTAAAGTTTTCACTACTCCAGAGGGTGTTTTCCTTGGCGCAGAGGTTACCCCCATACGACAACTGGGAAGGGGTGAGCCCGTCGTTGACCCCAACAGAAGGGCCATTCAATCCTTACAAAGGTTGCTCACAGAAGATTTTCCTGACTCACCTCTTGTAATTACCGATGAAGGCATCATTAAAAGAAAAGAACTATAGTACAATAAAAATCGCCGCCCTCAAACGTATTATTCTCATCAGGTAAACCATCTAAGCAGAGGACATCTTATTAGCCTGAGTTGTTCAAGACACTGAGCATCTCAACTTGCACAACGATAAGAACAGCGTTATAGAACCGCCCAACAAAAAAGGCCGCGATTGCGGCCTTTTGTATATATTTTCTGTAAAATTCTTTATTAAGAGAGTGACTGGTTAACCCTTGAG
>SLOR01000359.1 GCA_007132395.1 Bacteroidales bacterium | reverse complement strand
CTTGAACGCATTCCCGGCATCGGGGTTTCTATCCTGCAATACCAGTCAGGGCAGGAGTTGCCCTCGCGCGGAATTGTACTTGCCGTAGTGGAAAATCCCGACATACCCGAGGGCTATTTGCTGGAGGTGGCCTCCCGACGTATCCTTGTGCAGGGCAACGACATAGCCGGCTTATTTTACGGCATCCAGAGCCTCAGGCAGTTATTGCCCCCAGAGCTGGAACGGGAAAAAAGCGCGCAGGATTTGGGCAGGGTAAGGATTTCCAATGTCTACATTGAAGACTATCCTGAATTCGGCTACCGCGGTATGCACCTGGATGTGGCACGCCACTTTTTTGATGTGGATTTTATTAAAAAATACCTGGACCTGATGGCCCTGCACAAAATGAATACCTTCCACTGGCACCTCACCGAAGACCAGGGCTGGCGCATCGAAATTAAAAAATATCCTTTGCTTACCGAGGTAGGTGCCTGGCGCAAGGAAACCCTGATTGGCCATGGCAGTCGCCCTCCCTTTGAATATGATGGAAAGCCTTATGGTGGGTATTACACACAGGATGAAATCCGGGAGGTGGTTGCCTATGCTGCCGACCTGCATATCACAGTAATCCCGGAGATTGAAATGCCCGGCCATGCCCTGGCAGCCCTGGCAGCATACCCTGAACTGGGTTGCACGGGTGGGCCCTACGAGGTAGCTACCCGCTGGGGAATTTTTGATGACGTGTTCTGCGCCGGCAAAGAGGAAACTTTTGAGTTCCTGGAAAATGTACTGGCAGAAGTTGTAGATCTATTTCCTTCCCACTACATTCATATTGGAGGTGATGAATGCCCCAAAACACGCTGGAAAGAGTGTCCGTATTGCCAGGCCCGCATAAAGGAAGAAGGTCTTGCCGATGAGTATGAACTGCAGAGTTATTTTATTCGTCGCATGGAGAAATTTCTGCTTACCAAAGGACGAAATATTATCGGATGGGATGAAATCCTGGAAGGTGGCCTTGCTCCCAATGCTACTGTAATGTCGTGGCGGGGAGTAAGAGGAGGCATCGAAGCGGCACGCATGGGCCACGATGTTATCATGAGCCCGGTGAGTCATTGCTATTTCGACTACTACCAGGCCGATCCCGAAACCGAACCCCTGGCCATTGGCGGATATACCACCCTGAGCAGGGTGTACGAATTTAATCCCATCCCCCTTGACTTGTCACAAAGTGAGGCAAAACATATCCTCGGTGCGCAAGGCAACGTATGGACCGAATACATGAGAACCTCCGACCATGTGGAGTATATGGCCTATCCCCGTGCCATTGCCCTGGCCGAAGTATTATGGACGCCCCGCCGCAAGCAGGATTTTGATGATTTTCAACAACGCCTGCAAAAACACCTGGAAAGACTGGATGTGATTGGGGTGAATTATTTTAGGTAGAATATGGGGTATGAGGTATGGGGTGTGGTAAGGAACTTATAGCTTCCTGAAAAAGGGAGACAGGAGAAGGGAGACCGGAGACCGGAGACCGTAGGACGGAAATCGAAACACAAAACTGCTTATCTCACGCGGAGACGCAGAGGCTGCGCAAAGTTAAAAGAGGAAAACCTGCAGCTTCCAGCTTCGAGTATTTCAAGACCTACCGGATACTTTGCTTTGCTCAGGATGGATGACAGAATCCTTCCACCTTCGAGCCTCCAACTAATTCCTTACTCTGCCTTCCCGTGTCCAGGTAGTAGAGCGGCCCATGAAGCGCATGCCCATTACAAAACCTTTGATGTTAAGGGTGTTGTTGTCGTCCATCCACATGTAAGCACTGTAGGTACGGCCGTTTTCGGGATCGTAGATGGTACCGTCTTTCCATTCCGTGGCCCGGGCATTATATTCAAAGTCTTTTAAAAGAATGGTGCCTTTCAGGGGGCGGTTGCGCAGGTTGCGGTCGGGGTTTTCCTTGTCGGTTTTGGGGCGTCGGTTTTCATCCAGGGGTTCTTCCAGCCATACCAGCTTGCCTTCATAGGTTCCGGCAGCGGTTTTGTAAATCTCCACCTGCGAAGTTTTTTTCTCGGTCAGCCATATGCCCACCACTCTGTCGCTCTGGCCAAATGCTCCTTTAAGAGCGAATAACAGGATTATCCCTGCTGTGATTGTGAATTGCCTCATGTTCGTTTGGGTTTGGTTTAATGTAAATGCAAGCGTGCTTTAAACAGGCGTGTAAAATTATTTATTTTTTGCAAACCAAAACGATTTCCTTCGCATTTAGTCCTTCGGGATGATGCATTTCTTCCTTATAGGTCTTTTTTGTTACCTGAAAACCAATGTTTTCAAGTCTTTTTATGAGTCCATCGGCAGCGTATATTCGCACATGATCTTCCTGTCCAAAATGCCTGATTCTTTCCTGGGGTGAAGTAATGGAGGCATCTTCATAAATCTCACCTTCTTTAAACGGGGTTTGTATAAAGCAAATCCCTCCCGGACGAAGAATGCGATACAGCTCACTGATGGCTTTCCTGTCGTCGGGGATATGTTCCAGCACATGGTAGCATATTACCAGGTCGAAACTGTCATCGTCGGTTCCTATATGGGTAATGTCATAGCTTTTGTCGGCAAGGAAGTCGCCCGAGATGTCGGAAGCAATGTAACGAAATTGCTTTTGCTTCTTCATGGCCCGGTAGAAACTGCGGGAGGGTGAAAAGTCAAGAATTTCCCGGCCGGGTTTCAGCCAATCCTCCTGCAGTATCTTGTATAGTCGGCGTGTGCGCCCCAGGCTGCCGCAACGCGGGCAAAGAAGGTCGTTGCCGGGCAATCGGATAAACTTCCGTAGTCTTGCTCCGCAAAGGTTACACCGGTAGGTATTTCCCATATAGAAAAAAGATAATCCCATCCGTAATACCGG
>SLOR01000212.1 GCA_007132395.1 Bacteroidales bacterium | reverse complement strand
TACGTTTACCTTATCCATATCCAATGCAAGGTCTTTGCCCACGGCCAGTGATTGTGCAGCGAAGGCTTCGTTGGCTTCCACCAGGTCTATATCTTCCATGGTTAATCCGGCTTTATGCAATGCGGCACGGGTGGCAGGCACGGGGCCATAGCCCATAATTTTGGGGTCGAGGGCGGCATTGGCATAAGCCACAATCTTTGCCAGGGGTTTCACCCCCAGTTCTTTGGCTTTTTCGGCCGACATTACGATAAGCATAGCCGCACCATCGTTGAGGCCCGATGCATTGCCTGCGGTTACGGTACCATCCTTTTTGAAAGCGGGACGCAGTTTAGACAATTTTTCTGCGGTAATTCCCTGCTTGGGATATTCATCGGTATCGAAAATGAGGGGGTCACCCTTGCGCTGGGGAATTTCCACCGGTACGATTTCGTCTTTGAAGCGACCATCCTGCTGTGCTTTTTCAGCCTTCTGCTGGCTGGCAGCGGCAAAAGCATCCTGCTCTTCGCGGCTCAGTTCCCACTGTTCTGCAATATTTTCGGCGGTAATGCCCATATGGAAGTTGTTGAAGGCATCTGTGAGGCCATCCTTAATCATACTGTCAATCAACTCGCCATTACCCATTCGGTAGCCGAAGCGTGCTTTCTCAAGCAAATAGGGAGCATTGCTCATACTTTCAGTTCCACCGGCCAGCACCACATCGGCGTCGCCCAGCATAATAAACTGCGCGGCCATACTTACGGCTCTGAGGCCACTGCCACATAATTTATTGATGGTCATAGCGGGACTGGTTTCGGGTACACCGGCTTTGATGGATACCTGCCGGGCAATGTTCTGCCCCTGCCCTGCCGACAAAATATTTCCTACGATGGTTTCATCCACATCGGTGGGTTTGATGCCTGCCCTGCGAATGGCTTCTCTGGCGGCGATAACTCCCAGGTCAACGGCCGAAAAACCGGCCAGGCTGCCACCATAATTAGCGATGGCGGTGCGTGTTGCTGATACTATTACTACTTCGCGCATATCTTATATTTTAATTGTTGACAATTTGGTCATACAAACATCTGAAATAAGATTGCCCTTTCGTTAATGATTTCTTAACTTTACGGGGTTGACAATCGGGGTATTTTTTTCTCGCAAATTTATTATGCTGCTGATTTTCTTGATTTTACCCCCAACTAAAAAGGCATTGACATACACCTTTTCATTACCATTATGCACTACAAGCTCTCAAAGTTTTCAGAATTTGCCAATGCTCTATACCCACACGAGCTGGATTATTTACTGGGGATTCAGCAATTTGAGCAGAGCGATAACCTGAAGATTCTCAATCTTATCAATTACAACTCACGGAATCCGCGCAACATTCTTCCCTACGATGTTACCATCGATAAGCGGCGCTACAGTTATATGAAAAACTGGATTGAAACCAATCTGGAGGCAAGAGACGTGGATTTGTTTTACGACTGGCTCATTGGGTATGAGAAGAAGGTGCTCACCGACCTGATACAAGCTGATGAAGAAAAGGAACTGCTTAAAAAAGCCAAAGGGATTGAGCCATCTCATTATTATTTTATTCGTTTTTACGAGTTGATGCGCTATTACCGGGACTTCCTGCTTATCCGCAACCGTACCGATTCTTACCACGCCATAGAAGAATTCCTGAAGGCCAATCAGGCACATTACGAAGCAATGGTAAAACTTAATGCCAAACTCAATACAGCTTCGGAGGACATTGTGGGACAATATTTTGACAGTCATACTGAGTCACGGCAATGGGAGGATTTTCTTACGGAGGTATTTTTCAACCCGTCCATCGATGGCTACACCCGCTACCGGGCAGCCGTGCGGCTTACCTATATGTACTACAACTACCGCGAGTTTGGAAAGCTTCGCAACATCTACGATGAATTGGACCGTAGTTTCCAGGCCGGTATTTTTTATTCCAGACGCATCCTGGCAAATTACTATGCCAACCGTGCCATGATGCACTCCAAACTCAATGAACTGGAAGATGCCGAAAAGTACGCCTACCTCTCTATCCGCCACGAAAACAGCGATTATATCTTTTACTTGCTCAACCTATGCGGGGTATTGCTGAAAAGCCATAAACACAAAGACGCACTGGCAACGATGCAGCAATCCATCCCCATGCTGAAAAAAACAGCCAATTACTATTACCGCATTGGTTTTGCCGCTTTTTATACCCGCACACTTACGGCCAACAAGCTGTACAGCGAGGCGGCAGACTATGCTGATACCTTTCACAGCAGTTATAAAAAAGAAATCAGCAAAAACCGGTGGCACCTGTTTTACAGCAACTACTTCCAGGCATTGTCATTTTGCGAAAATTACGGTAAGATATTATCGCTGGCCCGGCGATACAAACTCATAGAAAAGGAAAAACAACAACTTGGAGACCCCAAATACCTTCCGGTATTATTGTGGTACAGTACAGTGGCTGATTATATGGAAGGGAATATACCGGAAGAAGAGCTGGAGCAAATCATCATTAAATCGTGCGATATCTTGGTGCGGAATAATTATAAAATCGCCAAAATCAATGTTTTGCTGAATGAGCTTTCACAGTTTGCACCGAACCCTTTCCGAAACATCAGAGATAAAACCAGACAAGTACTTGCTAACTAACACCTCCCATGTTTTTAACACTTTTTTTGAATTAAAAAGAAGGGAACAAAAAAAGGTGGCAAAACAAAAGGCGAGCCCTGCACTCGCCTATTGCCTTTAACCACCAAAACAAAAACAACATTAACCAATAAAAACAACCAAAAAAATGATTAAAATTTTCAGCACTACAATATAAATAAATTTATACTATTCACAAAACAAAACATAAAATTCTTTAAAGAAAAAACGCATTCTCCCGGAC
>SLOR01000225.1 GCA_007132395.1 Bacteroidales bacterium | reverse complement strand
TTACAGAAGAAAGCATTCAATTTTTCAGCAAGCTCATCGATCGCCACCCCTACTCCATCGAGGCATGGTTTAACCTTGGCGTATCCTACATCAATGCCGGATTATACGAAAAGGCAAAGGAGTCGTTTGAATTTGCCCTTGCCATTGAACCTCTTCATAGCCCTACCTGGTTTCATCTGGGATATGCCCTGAGCCTAAGCGAAAATTTTATCGAAGCCATTGAAGCCTACAAGGCTTCTCTTGAAAACGATGAAGGCGATGCCATGAAATACTATTATATAGGCGAATGTCATGAAAAGCTTGAGGATTATGATAAGGCAATGGAGTATTACAAAAAGGCCACTGACATGCAGGCCGACATTCCCGATGCATGGATTGGCATGGGGGTTTGTCAGCATGAACTGGGCAATGACAAAAAAGCCCTGAAGCTCCTGCACCGGGGGGTTGATTTAGACTCGGAAAACACAGGTTATCTGTGTATACTGGCCGATACCTATTTGGCCCAGGACAAAGCTGATGAGGCGGCACACTGGTATGAAAAAGCTGTTGAATCAAGCCCCGAAGAAGAATCCATCCGGATTGACTTTGCCGATGCCATGGCCGAGAAAAAAAGATTTGAAAAAGCTGAAGGTATCATCATCAACGCGATGGAAAAACTTCCTGTAAGTGCTACTCTTAATTACAGGATGGCAGCGTTTTTATTCCTGCAGGGGAAAGAAAAAGAAGGCTCATTTTTTCTGGAAGAAGCCCTGAGCATGGATTTTGAGAAAAACTCTGCCATGCTGGAGCAATATCCCGAACTAAAAGACAATTTTGATGTAATGTCGCTGATTACTTTCTACAGCCTCTGACATCTTACCGTTTTTATTTAATTTTGTTTTTTTGAATTGCAAGCCATGCCGGGCTTGCAATTGCCTTTTGCGGCAAATATATTTTACCTTTTCTAAATTCTAAAACAAACAGTATGATGTTACCTCAATTACCCCACCGCCAAACCAAGCCACGCAGCAAAGGTGTTGCCATGATGATGGACAAGGGCCTCAGTTTGCAGGAAGCAGGAAACATTATTGAAGTGGCAGGCCATCTCATTGATTTTGCTAAACTGGGCTTTGGCACATCACTGGTAAGCGGCAACGTGAGTCAAAAGGTAAAACTTTACCGCGATGCAGGCATTAAAGTATATGTGGGAGGCACACTGTTTGAAGCATTCCTCATCAGAAACAGCCTCGATGGTTTTGAAAAATATATTGACATGCTGGGCGTGGATGCTGTAGAAGTATCGGATGGCAGCATGCATATTGAACATGACAAAAAATGTGAATACATTGCCCGGTTTGCAAAAAACAGAACTGTGCTCAGCGAGGTGGGCGCCAAAGATGCTTCTGTGACTGTGGATCATGGCCAATGGATTCGGCAGATGAATGCCGAGCTCAATGCCGGCAGCACATTTGTAATAGGTGAAGCCCGTGAAAGCGGCACCGTGGGTTTGTACGACAAATCCGGCAGTGCAGATACATCGCTGGTACAGGACATCCTGAAAGAAGTAAACCCCGACAAGGTTATTTGGGAAGCACCTTTGAAACAACAACAGGTTTGGTTTATAAAACTGCTGGGTCATGATGTAAACCTTGGCAACATTTCTCCTGCAGACATGATTCCCCTGGAAACCCTCAGGCTGGGTTTACGCGGTGATACCTTTTTTGATTTTCTGCCCGAAGAATTTCAAAAATACAAGCTGTAAAGTGAAGCCGTTCCCTGCAATAAGTTAAATAACTGCCTGCAAGGAAAACGGCTACAATCCTAATCAACATTTATAATACACCACACATTTCAACAAAACAATGACCCAGAGAAGACCTGCTGATTATGCATTACTCGCCGCAAGAGGAATGGGAATGGGCGCTGCCGATGTTATTCCGGGCGTGTCGGGTGGCACCATCGCCTTCATTACCGGAATTTACCAGGAATTAATTAATAGTATCAAATCTGTTAACAAGGAATTTTTCCATGTGCTCTTTTCGCATGGAATACCGGCAGCCTGGAAACACATTAACGGCAACTTTTTACTCGCGGTTTTTTCAGGAGTTTTAATCAGCATTTTTACCTTGGCCAGGCTTATCTCATGGTTGCTGATGGCATATCCCAAACTCGTGTGGGCATTCTTTTTCGGGCTGATAATCGCCTCCGCCTTGCACGTAGGCAAAAAGATAACACACTGGAATACCGGCATTATTATCACATTACTTGCAGGTACGGCTATCGCCGCTTACATTACCATTGCCACCCCCGCCACTACGCCCGAAACCTGGTGGTTCGTCCTTCTTTCAGGAGGAATAGCTATTACGGCCATGATTTTGCCGGGCATTTCCGGCGCTTTTATCTTGCTGCTACTCGGAAAATACGAATACATGCTAAATGCCGTAAAAGATTTGAATATAACCACCATCATGATTTTTGCCGTGGGATGCGTGGCAGGTATAATTAGTTTTTCCAATGTCATAGCATGGCTATTCAAAAGGTTTCCTAATGCTACCATGGCATTGCTAACCGGTTTTATGCTGGGCTCTCTCAACAAATTGTGGCCCTGGAAAGAGATTATATCCTATCGCATCGACAGTGCAGGAGAGCAGGTTCCGCTGCTTGAAAGAAGCATTTCACCTATTCTGTACCAAAGCATTACCGGCAACGATCATATGCTTTGGCATGTGATTGTATGTGCAATTTTAGGATTTCTGCTTATTTTTACCTTTGATGTAATTGCAGAAATTAAGAACCGGAAATTGACACGATAGTATGGAAAAGTTATACGGGCTTATCGGGTACCCTCTCTCCCACTCCTGGTCGAAAAACTATTTTACGGAAAAGTTTGCACGAGAAAATATAATCCGTTG
>SLOR01000234.1 GCA_007132395.1 Bacteroidales bacterium | reverse complement strand
GCAGCTTTTCTATAGCGGCAGAGCCGCGGTAATATTTGTAGAATTTATGGCATTCCACCAAACTAAGCCCCAGCGGGGCGATAATATTAATATAATCAGAAAGAACGCACTTTTCAGGTAACCAGTTATATTTTAACCGGACAACATTGTTAATTTTTCTATTATTCAGTTCTTATAAAAGAGAGTAACTATTCAGGTTATTTAGACTGAAGGCTGAAGACTTTTAGAATTTCGTAAAGATCGAATCAACGCGCCCAGCACTTTTTCTGTTTCCTTATTTTTTGTTCAATTCTGTCAGCACCTCATCCAGATTGCGTGCAAGGTCCTTGGCATTTTGTTCCGAAAAAACCATGGGAGGTTTTATCTTAAGCACATTGTTTAGTGGCCCGTCGGTACTGAGCAAAAACCCGCGTTCCTTCATTGCTTCTACAATTTCAAAAATTTGGGGCATGGCGGGTTGAAGGGTTTGAGGGTCTTTTACCAACTCCACCCCTACAAAAAGACCTTTACCTCTAACATCTCCAATCAGACAATGCTTTTTTTTCAGATCAGCTAAGTGCTCAAGCAACACCCCCCCTACCCTTTTGGCATTCTCCTGGAGCTTTTCCTCTTCCAGGATTCGCAGCACTTCCAGGCCCGTAACCATAGAAACAGGGTTTCCACCATAGGTATTAAAATATTCCATCCCATTATTGAAAGATTGTGCGATTTCAGGTGTGGTAATAACTGCGGCCATAGGGTGTCCATTGCCAATGGGCTTACCTGCCACCACAATATCTGGCAGCACTCCCTGAAGCTCAAAGCCCCAGAATTTTTCACCAACCCGTCCAAAACCTACCTGTACTTCATCGGCAATACATACACCGCCCATTTCTTTTACGTACTTATACACTTCGGGAAGGTACCCTTCAGGCAGGGGTATTTGACCGCCCACCCCCAGCAGGGTTTCGCAAATAAAAGCTGCCACACCTCCGCCCTTATTACTGATTTGGGTCAGAATTCTTTTCACATCAGCAGCATATTTAACACCTGCATCTTTATCGGCAACTTTATACCTCCCGCGGTACACATCAGGATTTTCTGCTTTATGTACAAATGACTTTTGCGCAAACCCACCAGGGCCGTCAAATTTATAGGGGCTGAGTTCAATGGCAAGTGAAGTGGTACCATGGTAGGCATGGTCAAGTACAATTACGTCGTTAAACCCTGTATACATCCGGCTCATTCGAATGGCCAGATCGTTAGCCTCGCTGCCTGAATTCACAAAGAAACAAACCTGCAAATTATCCGGCAGTTTAGCCAGCAAAGCCTCAGAATACTCTACCATTGCATCATTCAGGTAGCGTGTATTGGTATTGAGGGTAGCAATTTGCTTTTGCATGGCCGCCACCAGGCGCGGGTGGCAATGCCCCAGGTGACTCACATTGTTTACACAGTCAACGTAGGTGCGACCTTTGTCATCGTAAAGATATTGCAACGCGCCCCTGTCAATTTTCAGAGGCTCTCTGTAGCTGATGCTGAGACTTTTGCCGACATATTTTCGTCTTTTCTCAAGCAGACCTTCATAATTGCTTTCGTGAATTAAGCCTTCGTATCCGCAAGCTTCCAAAAACCGACTTCGAGCTAATAAAGGGTTAACTGTAATAAGATGCAAAATCAGCTGGTGTGCATGTTTTTCGGTGATGTAATGGTGTTGATTTTTACTTTCTGTCGCCCTTTTTTCAGCAGCGTGCACAAGGCTAATACATAACCTTGCTGCTATTAAGTAATACAATATATCCAGCTCTGCTTCCTTTAAAGGGTTTTCATTATGATAGGCCCGCACAACTGCTTCTGCGCAAGATAAAGCATCAGATTGATTGAGCATGGCATAGGTGCATGCTACGGCAAGGTTATTCACAGTATGAGAATAAACCATATCACCAAAGTCAATTAAACCGGTTACCTCATCATCTGCTACCAGAACGTTATAGTCGTTGGCATCATTGTGAATTAGAGACTTCCGGAGTTGTGAAACCCGGGGCAGCACATGCGTTTCATACTGCTGCAAAAAATAATGGATAACTCTTCGCAAGTCCACCTCTTTCACAAAAGATAATTTATCGTATGCCCACAAGGTATTCTGTAAATCCCATTCAAAATCGCGACGGGTAGCGTTATTCTTATAGCCCGACAAAAATGCATCCATCTTTCCCAGAAACCCCCCAAGGCTTTCATACAAGGCCAGGGAGTGAGCATTCATATCGACCCAAAAAGAGCCTTCCAGGAAGGAAAGCAGCCTGAAACAGTATCCTTCCTCGTGCCTCCATTCTTCCACCATTAGATTCCCATCCGCCGCTGTAATACATTTAGGAAATTTTTCTGCCAGACTGCTATGCTGCAATTTTTCCAGCACCTCTGTTTGCGCTTTAATAAACTCCCGTGCCGATGCATCGGCTGATACCTTCAGAATATACTTTTTCCCTTCAGGGTCGGTGAGTTTGTAGTTCCACTCATCATATCCATTTAGTGCTTCTGCTCTGGCAAAGATTTGATATTTCTCCTTTACCAGCAACTCAATATCGGCAAGGGCAAAAGGATTTATTTTTTCCATTGTGATTGGCTATTCCTTCATTTATAAATTACAAAACCCTGTTTTCAGGTTAATCACCTTAGAGGAGGAGCACAAAAACCTGGCTCATGCGTAGCATTATTATGTTAATTCATTCAGCCCAACCAACCAGGAATGAGGCTAGCGCGGCTTTTCAAATCAATCACCCTTTATGATATGATATAATAGTTTTTATTGCCAAAACCATTAAAGAAAAGCCACGCCAGTCAGTTCCAACCAAACATTAACATATTAAGAGAATGCGATTAAGCGTTTTTACTCATTCGTTTTTATCTCACTTTTCAGTTCCTGCAAAAGGAATATACTTTTGGCAAAAACTTCAAAAGGGTCATTCTCCTTTTCTATAAAAGGAGCGATTACATAAGAGTACTCATAGGTTCGGGCAGGCAGACTATACCGTGCATGAGTCCTTGCACCCCAGCTATTATCACCCCCAACGCCGGTTTGTCTGTAGTCAACATGCAGTGATATTACATCGGATGGTGATATACGCCCTCCGTGGTTGTTTCTCTCCCTGCTGGGCTTATGATAGAGCAAATCGGTATCAAACTGTTGCGCATTAACAAACAAATCGGGAGTACCACTAATTTGAAGCCCAATCCCTTGATTATTGGTAAGGGTAACCCAACTTACATCCGTTTTATTTCCTGTTTCCTGCGCTCGTACATAAGGATGGTATTGTTCCCACACACTACCTCGATAATGGCCAACAAAAGCACTGGTTTGCCTGTCCCAATAGCTTTCATGCGGTCCTCTTCCATACCATTGCATCTGCTGCAATTCTCCGGGCAAACGAAACTCATTTCCTACTTTCAGAAGTTCGGGTAATGCATCCACCCCGGGGATAAACTGAGTGGTAACGACTACTTCGCCTGAGTAAAAAACAGTATATTTTTGTTTCACTGCAGCATCTACAACGGGATGCTCAAGCCAGAAGGTAAGCTCAACACGGTCTCCGGCGGCAGCATTCATTTGGTAATTTCTTGCTATAAGTTCACGCCCGAATGATTGCCATATTCCCGAACGGATGTTAATACCATTGCCAAGGTCATTATCAGTGGGAGCTCTCCAGAAGTTGGGTACCGCACCTCGCTCCATAAGCTCTACCCCTTCAACATTATAAGATACTATACGACCGCTTACTGTATCTAGGGCTAGGGCAAAATCATCCCCCTGTATGCTTATAAAATCCTGCTGCAATGAAGTCAATAACACTCCTCCAGGCGTCAATTCCTGCGGTTGAATTCCATTATAAAGGTGAAACTGCTCACGAGCCGCCTCCCAGCCTTTTGGCAAAACTCCGTCATCTTGATTGAGCACGGCAGATAAATTGAGATACACATCAGCATGCTCAGGCAAATTGCCCCATGGGATTTCTATCACCTGCTCTTTCCGTGGAGGGATGGGCAGACTGCCCAGGCTACCCTCTTCCACCAATTTACCATTAGCAAGCACCTGCCAGTTAAGGGTAAACCGGCTTAAATCAATAAAATAGTATTGATTGGTGATTTTTACGGAACGGGAGGTAAAGGGTACGTGTTCGAAACTGATATGTTGATACACTTTTTTCACTTCATGAGCATGGGGGTGGAGCGCTCTGTTGGCAGCCACAAGTCCGTTTGCGCAGAAGTTGGAGTCATTGGGCAAAGCCCAGTCGTCCATATCTCCGCCATACGCCCAGAAGAGTTGTCCTTTTTCGTCCTTTTTGGCAAAGGTTTGATCGGCCCAGTCCCAGATAAATCCACCCTGCACTTGTTCATAAGAGTTAATGAGCTCCCAGTAATCGGCCAGGTTGCCCTCGCTATTGCCCATGGCATGCATATATTCGCACATGATAAGCGGGCGATCCTGCAATACATTGGCATAACCTACAATGCGATCGAAGCGGGGATACATGGGCGCAAAAATATCGGTATGGGCATTTAACCTCGCTCCTTCATACTGAACGGGTCGTGAACTATCTCTCTCCTTTATCCAGTTATAGGTGGCCACAAAATTCTGTCCGTCTCCGGCTTCATTGCCCAGCGACCATATGATTACCGAAGGATGGTTTTTATCTCGTTCCACCATGCGGCGGGTTCTGTCAATATAGGCATCGGTCCAGTCGGAATGATCGCTGATGTAGCTAATACCCTGTTCATGCACCTTCATGCCGTGAGTTTCAATATTGGCCTCATTTACCAGATACAAGCCATACACATTGGCAAGGTGATACCAATAGGGGTCGTTGGGGTAGTGAGCTGCGCGCACCGCATTAATATTAAGCTGCTTTATAAGATCCACATCCCGCTTCATATGCTCACGTGTTACATAGCGTCCGGTGTAGGCATCATGCTCGTGCCTGTTTACCCCCTTGATGGTGATGGGCTGTCCGTTTACAAGCAACAACCCACCTTTGATTTCGACTTTACGAAAGCCCACATCGGCAATTTGCCATTGTTCTTTTTCCTGCCCGTTGATGCCCGTAACCAAGGTATAAAGATGCGGTGTTTCAGCACTCCACAGGTTAACAGAGGAAAGGGTTTCTGAAAAATGAATGCGTTTATCAGCACGGGCAGCTAAAACTACCTCATGTTCAAATGCTGCAACTTTGGTATTGTTTTCATCCAGTAAATATGCAGTTACCCTCCCCCGAGAAGCAGTATTGTGAAGATTTTTAACATCCACATATAAATCAAACTTACCCTCTGAGAAGTTATTTACGGGAACAGCCTGTACTTCAAAGTCAAAAATCTGCAGTTGAGGCAGGGCATAGAGAAATACATCCCTTTCCAATCCGCTTACCCTCCAAAAATCCTGACACTCTAAATAGTGTCCGTCGGAATATCTCAACACCTCGGCTACCACGGTATTGGAGCCACTTACCAGGTAATCGGTAATATCAAATTCGGCAGGAGTTTTACTACCCTGTGCATACCCTACCTTTTGTCCGTTAATATATAAATACACAGCAGAATTTGCTGCCCCCATGTGCATTATCACCTGCATATCTCTCCATTGTGCAGGCACCCTGAATGTTCTTCGGTATATACCCACAGAGGATATCTCCTCAGGAATATAGGGAGGGTCGGGGTCGAATGTATATTCTTCATCCAGATAACGGGGTATGCCAAAACCCTGCAGTTCTGCATTACCAGGCACCTGAATTTTATTCCATCCACGGGTATTGGTACGACGTTTATAATACCCTTCGGGTTTGTCGGCATGGGTGGGGCTGTAGAAAAAGTCCCAGGTCCCATTGAGCGATACTACGTATTCTGAAACACCCCATTCAGCATCTAATGCCTGAGCGGCTGATGGATGAGGAAAGAAAAAACTATGAGGTTCAAGCCTGTTGATACCAAATATCCGGGGATTTTCCCAGTCCTTTTTGTCGGCAGAAACGCAAATACTTTGCGTTGCAAGAAAGCCCAAAATCAATAGAGATAACAATAACTGTCTCATTTTATTTCATTTAGCGTTTAACAATACTTTTTTTCATGGCCAGCAATAACCCTAGAAATCTGCTAACAGGCAAACTCCAAATGATTTTTTATTTCGTACAATATTTATATTAAAAGACCTGGCTGGCTTCATGGTTCTTCACAGAACCCTTATTTATAGTGATTCCCGGATAATGAGTGAAGATGGATTTTCTATCTGCACATTCTTTTTGGAAAGCACAAGCCGGGCCAGCTGCACTCCCATCTTTTTAAAGTCGGTGGAAATGGTTGAAATACCATTGGCAACAATTTCCTTCAGGGCTGTATCATTATAGGATACAATGCCTATATCCTCTCCAATGGACAGATTTTCCTGCTTTGCCATTTTCACGAGCTTTACCAGGTCCCTGTCCCAAATGGCAATATAGGCCTCCCCTTTGCTTACTATCCTATTGTTAAGGTCACTCAGCAGCTCAAAGGGAGTGGCTGTTTCATGGCAGTATTTAAGAAACCCCCTGAATTGACCTTCAGGCTCTTTTCCTCCGGGATATACCATAATTAACTTCTTATATTTTGCTAACAGTTTGCGTCCAAACATCAACGCCTCATAAGCATCCTTTTCGAAATTCTGATACACTGCAGCATACTTGTGCTTAAGGTCTTCGGGCATTTGGTCCAGAATTACAACTCTTCCGTTGATGTTTTCAATAATTTGAGAGGTATCTGTAAATTTGGCCGGCATTATTACGTAAGTGGTAAATGCTCCGTTATTTGCAGCTATTAGGTTTTCAAAGACCTTGCGGTTAAAGTGGTGAAAGTAAATTTCGACCATGGCATTATCACCGAGTTCTTCCAGAAAAGCATTATAGAGAACCTCTTTAAAAGAGTTAAGTTCGTCAAACAGCACAAAAACTTTGTGGGTAAGATTCACATCTGCCGTTTGCACGTAATATCCCTTTCCTGGCATTGAGGTTATTATTCCCCGCGCCTTCAACTCTGCATAAGCACTTAAAACTGTATCGCGCGATACGCCCCAATCGTTACATATAGTATTTATACTGGGCATTTTGTCCCCAATAGTTAATTTGCCAAGGCTAATGGATTCCAGCACAGAGTTTACTATCTGCTTATACTTGGAAACGGGCGAATCCTCCTTTACCTGAATAAATTTTTCCTGCATTATTGTAGTTTTAACCGGTATGTACTGGTAGGCTAAATTAGTAATTTATTTTAAAACACAAATATAATTTCGAAAAATAATGAATTTTTTGACTCCTTAACTATAATTTCTAAACAACAATCAAAAGACAGATAAAAAGCCTATAATATATGAAATTAAGGGCTTTTTACTTCATCCACAGGTGTGCTTCATCCCCCAAAAAAGAGCACAATTGCCAAAATATCGTAATATTTTTTTACCTACCTGTACCCACCTGTATTATTTTTTTATATCTTTACCCGCAAATGTTGACGCTTACCCATTACAAAAAACAGGAATTCAACAAAATATCAAAGTTTTCAAACATCAAAACCAACAATCACCAGGAATTCCTCCGGTCAACTGCAATCTAATTATTATCACCTTAAAAACACAAATGATTATGAGCAAACAACAACATGCAGCATTACCATGCAGAAAGCGTGAAAAGAATTCAGGCTTTCTCAGATTTGCGGGTTTACTCACATGGCTTTTTATTACCATGGGGGTTACCGCTCTCGGACAAACTGCCACAATTCAGGGTGAGGTGGTTGATAAAATGACAGGCGAGTTATTGCCTGGCGCCACCATCGCCATTGAAGGAACAACACAGGGAACCGTAACTGACATTGATGGCAAATTCACCCTTAGCTTGTCCTCTGGAACAGTAAAACTAAGGGTAAGCTTTATGGGCTACATTACTGAACATCTCAGCCTGGAGTTAGAAAACCAACAGGTAACAACATTAAGGATAGAACTTTATCCCGACATTGAGACCCTTGAAGAATTTGTAGTAATCGGCTATGGCATTCAAAGAAAAAGCGACATATCCGGAAGTATTGTTAGTGTAAATGTTGACGAAATCAATAAAATACGTGGAACTAATGCTGTAACAGCTCTGCAGGGACTTGCTCCCGGGGTAAGCATAACGCACACAAGTGGAACACCCGGAGCCGGTGCCAACATTAACATAAGGGGAATCACTACACTAAACACCAATACACCATTGGTAATTATTGACGGTGTCCCTGGTGAGCTCTCCAATGTTTCACAAGAAGAAATTGAAAGCATAACTATTCTCAAAGATGCTTCTGCTGCCGCAATTTATGGTACAAGAGCAGCTGGAGGCGTAATACTTATTCAAACCAAACGTGGCAAAAAAGGGCAAGACTTTCAAATCTCTTACTCCGGAAGTTACAGCTGGCAGCAAGCGGATAACTTCTTAGAGATGACCAATGCCGAAGAATACAAAAAAGTGTATGCAATGGTTGCCAGCACCGACCCAACACGCACAAGCCCTGAAGCCATTGCCAATGCTATTGCAGCCGGCAGACCAGTTGGAGAGTTTAACGGGATAGAGTTTGTTGCCGACGATTATGCCTGGAATTACAACAGGCTGGAAAACGGAAATCCTGTTTACGCTAATACCGACTGGCAAAGGGAAATGTTCCAAACAGCTGGCACACATCAACATAATTTAATGATTACAGGGGGTGGTGAAAACTCTAACATGAGTCTCTCCCTTAATCATGCCGATCAGGGGGGCACGCTCATTGGCTCCGATTATAAAAGATCGGGATTAAGACTTAATTCCGATATAACCAAAAATAACCTGCAACTAGGGCAATCCTTTTCTTTCCATCGCCAGGAAGGCTCACAGTTTTCTTCCTCGGGTTTCGGACAAATGTATGATGTGCTAAGTACTATCCCCCATATTCATTTGTATAACGAAGAAAACAAAGGGGGGTATGGCGGATATTTTAACGATATGGGAGTGTACCAGAACCCTGTAGCCACTGCGCTATTGCCAGAAAACACCTATAGCAACGAGTACCTGAACCTGAACGGATATCTACAATACAATTTTTCTGACAAACTGGCCTATAAGTTTGTAGCTGGCTTTAACAGCAACAATGGATACGGATTCGGCTTCACACCTGACTATTACGTATCTCCGCAGCAAATGCGCGACAGAAACGTTATCAATGAATCGCGTTCGCGCTACGAAAAATGGATGGCAGAAAACTTCATTACCTATAATGATGTCTTCGACGGCGTGCACAATGTGGACGGAATGATTGGCTATAGTGCCGAAAGGTCAAAAACAAGAGGTCTTTGGGGCAGAGGGGAAAGCCTTCCCTTCAACGAGCAAAATGTTCCAGAAAATGCCACTGAGCTATTTGATATTGGCGGCACAGCCTGGTCGCAAACCATGGCATCGGCCTTTGGTCGCCTGGGGTATAATTACGATAACAAATATTACCTGCAGGCCAATTACCGCTATGATGCATCCTCTGTGTTTGGCTCGGGAAATCGTTACGGGCATTTCCCCTCCATTTCTACCGCATGGACACTTAGCAATGAAGATTTCTTCCAATCAAACCTCATTACCGATTTAAAACTAAGAGCCTCTTACGGCATCCTGGGCAACCAGCAAATACCCTCCTATCTATACCAGGCAAGGCTGAGCTCAGGGTTTGACTATGTAGACGGAGATGGCGAACTGATCCCGGGTATGATAGGGTTTACCCTGGCTAATCCGGACATAAAATGGGAAACCACCACAACCACCAATATAGGTGTAGATCTTAGAATGTTTAACGACCAGTTCGTTTACTCACTTGATATTTTTGACAAAGAAACCAAAGACATCTTGGTCTTCATCCCGCTTCCATTATCCTTCGGAGGTGCAGGCTCACAAATGATGAACGCTGCCACTGTAAACAACAAAGGTCTTGAAATGAGTGCACAGTGGAGAGAAACAAGAAATGATTTCAGTTATAGCATCGGAGCAAACTTCACCACCTATAAAAACGAAGTTATTTCATTGGGAACAAGAGAAGCAATTTTCGGAAACAATGTGGACTTTAACTCTGGCTACGTAACTGTTACGGATGTTGGCGGCAGTGTATCTGAATTCAGGGTTTACAAAACAGCAGGCATATTCCAGAACTGGGATGAAGTAAACGAATGGAACCAGCAAGGATTTACCGACGACAATGGTGTTTTTCACCCCCTTCAACCCAATGCACAACCTGGCGATATACGCTTTGTAGATGTTGACGGCGATGGTAGATTGGATGCTGAGGACAGGGTAAAAGCAGGATCTCCCATTCCTGATTTCGAATTCTCCTTCAATACCAGCTTGCAATGGAAGGGCTTCGACCTCTACGCCCTCTTCACCGGTGTATATGGCAATGAAATTTTTAACGGCATGAGATACCGCACTGAGCGTATGGATAATTACTGGAATTATTCTAAAGCAACCCTCGACGCCTGGACTCCTGACAACCCGAGCACAGATATGCCCAGAGCAACAACAGAAGACCTCAATGGCAACCGCAGGGTAAGTGACCGTTTTATCGAAGACGGCTCCTACCTCAGGCTCAAAACTCTTCAACTGGGGTACACCTTACCATCAGAAATTTTAAGAAACACCGCCCTGCAAAGCTGCAGGCTTTACCTGAGCGGGCAAAACCTGCTCACCTTTACAAGCTACTCAGGCTACGATCCCGAGGTATACGGTGATGCAGTATACAACCGAGGAATTGACTGGGGAAGGTATCCCTTGTTTAAATCCTTTATTCTGGGAGTAGACATCAGATTTTAATTAACACTAAAAACGAAAAATTATGAAATTTAATAAAATCATTATATGGCCTTTTCTCGCAGCTTTGGTTTTTACAGTAGCCTGCAGCGAGGAGTTTCTTGAAGAGTTAGACCCCAACAATCCGGCAGTGGAGCAATTCTGGCGCAATGAATCTGATGCCCTAACGGCTATTATTGCAACGTATCAGCCCCTCACTTTCAGCAGCAGATGGAACTTCTTTGAGTGTGGATGGGGCCCGGAAAACTGGAGAGCTGATGACGTTTTCTATGGCGGCGGATATCCTTCCTTTAACCAGATTGCCAACTTTCTTAACACCCCCGAACTTTGGGAGGTACAAATTCTTTTTCAAAACAATTACAGGTTTGTAAATCGTGCCAATCAGGCTATAGATGGCATACCCCTTTGCGACATGGACGAAAATAAGCAAAAGGAAATGATTGCAGAAGCAAAGTTTTTGCGGGCTTATGGTTACTTCAACCTGCTGAGAAACTTCCGCCATATTCCTTTTCACCCTCAATCGCCCCAGGGAGAAGAGATTTATGCAACGCAAGCAG
>SLOR01000081.1 GCA_007132395.1 Bacteroidales bacterium | reverse complement strand
TTGTGGTATATACGTATGTTTCTAGGTTGTCATTAAGGGATTCTCCTTTAGAAAGAAACAAACTTGTATAAAATCCATTAATTGTAAATAATGAAGACCATTAATTTAAAAAGAACCAGGGAAATCAAAAAAGATGTATTAGTCACACCCTCAGCAGTAAAATCTATTATTCAGGGAGAAAAAGAAATGGGGA
This sequence comes from Bacteroidales bacterium, assembly GCA_007132395.1. GTDB lineage: Bacteria > Bacteroidota > Bacteroidia > Bacteroidales > UBA7960 > SKVR01. The sequence continues at coordinate 2,733 of SLOR01000081.1, read as the reverse complement.
TTTGCATTACCGACCACAAAGGTGTTTTTGTTGCCGTAAACGACCGGTATTGCGAAATTTATGGCTGGACTACTGATGAACTTTTAGGCAAACACTTTACCGAAGTGGTGCCAGCTGAGTTCAAAGAGCAGCTAAACAAAATGCACGATACCTTTATTAAAAACCAGTATGAGATTATCCGCAACTGGGATGTGCAGAAAAAAGACAAATCCCTCATTAAAATTCAGGCCGATGCCGGTTGGAACGATCGTATTTTTGATGGTAACCCCCACAAATTAACCTTTGTTTTCCCCTTGTCATAAGCAGATGTTTTGGTTTAACATGTGTGCCCCGTTATATTTATGTAACGGGGTTTTTTTATGATCCACAGGGAATAAACAAAAGTGTTTTATGTATTATAACTAAATTTGCAGGGTATCAATATGTTTGCATCAATTGTCTGTAAATCTTTACACCATGATAAGATTTGGCTTTCGCCTGTTGCTTTGTTTGTTCTCATTTATTTTGTGTACATCTTTCCTTATTGCGCAAAGCACCTATCTGCCCTCGGGGCATCAATGGCATCATTTTGTTGAACGCATTGAGATTAAATCGGGAGGGGTCAGCCCTCACTTTCATGCCGTTTTGAAGCCCCTGGAGCGCAAAGCAATGATTGATTTTCTTCAGGAAGCCGATACAAGTGTCAGAAGACTCAGCTTTACTGACAGGGAGATAATCGCACAAATAAAGCTGAGCAATGCCGAATGGGTAAAGGAAGAAACTCCCCGTTCGCAATCACCTGTATTGAGGCACTTTTATCAAACCCCTGCCGATTTATACCACTATCATGATGAGGATTTGTTCCTTGCCATTAACCCTGTTTTACACCTGGGCCTGGGCATGGAAAACGAAAATGATTTATGGTTGTATCAGAATACCCGCGGACTGGAAGCCAGGGGGATGATAAATCAGAAACTTGGATTTTATACCTATCTGGCCGACAATCAGGCGCGGTTCCCTTCTTACGTTAACAGCAAAATTCATAGTCAACAGGGTGCCATACCCGGTGAGGGATGGAATATTCCTTTCGGCGAACAGGGCTGGGACTATTTTACGGCCCGCGGATACATTGCCTTTCAGGCTACCCGCAACATAGGCCTGCAGTTCGGGCAGGATCGCAATTTTACCGGCTACGGCAAACGTTCACTCGTTTTATCGGACTTTTCCAATAATTACCTGTTTTTGAAAGTCAACACACGAATAGGGCGTTTTCACTATCAAAATATGTTTGCGCGCCTGGTGGATTTCCCCCTGCGCACCTTTGGCGGAAGAATGTTTGATGCCAAATATATGGCCTCGCATACATTGTCCGTTAATCTCTCATCCCGCTTTCAGCTGGGGTTTTTCGAAAATGTGGTTTTCGGGCGCAGCGATACTAACTCACAGCGGGGACTTGACCCCCATTACCTCAACCCGGTAATTTTTTACCGCGCCGTGGAGCACCATATCGGCGACCCCGACAAAGTAGCCATAGGCCTAAACTGGAGGTGGATTGCCGGGCACCGGACAGCTTTCTACGGGCAGGTGTATGTCGACGATTTTCATATCGGCGATTTGCGCAACGACCTTGACAGCATGCTGGTGTATATGGGTTTACGCTCAGAGAGGAAGTATGAGGATTATGCTTCCTTCCGAAATAAGTTTGCCTTCCAGGCAGGAATGCAATGGGTGGATGTATTGGGTATTGATAATCTGGATATGCGCCTGGAGGGAAACTGGGTGCGCCCTTTTACTTACAGCCATTTTGATGTGGATGGCTCGGGTTTGCGACCTGCAGCGAGTTATACCCATTACAGCCAGACCCTGGGCCATCCGCTGGGTGCCAATTTCCGCGAACTGGTTTTGGAAAACCGCTATCAGCCCCATCCTAACTGGCAACTGAAAACAATTTTGTTTTCTGCCCGCCAGGGAGTGGATTCTGCAGGCATCAACATGGGTAGCGATATTACACGCGATTATGTGAGCCGGCAGGGCGATTACGGACATACCTTCCTGCAAGGCCGTCAACGCACCTTGTTACTTGCACAGGCAGGCGTTTCATGGCAATGGAGGCCCAATGTATGGATTGATATGGAGTATATTGTGCGGACTGATAGAATTGCTTTTGCCCCTGAAAGTGAGTCACGTTCTCATATCTTTCAGCTGGGCCTACGTGTAAATGCCCTGAGACGAAACCACTGGTTTTAGGGAAGGGAATCGCTTTGCATCACACTGAATAATTTACTAACTAAATTCTCTATGCCCGGTATTTATATCCATATTCCCTTTTGCAGGCAGGCATGCCACTACTGCAATTTTCATTTTTCTGTTTCTCAGAAAAGAAAACCGGAATTTCTTCAGGCACTTCAAAAAGAAATCGCACTGCAGAAAGATTTCTTTGCCTCAGCCGGGCTGAAGGATGAAAAACCTGATACCGTTTACCTGGGCGGAGGAACCCCATCGGTATTGACTTCCCTGGAGCTAAATGAAATATTCGGGGGTTTGCACAAATATTTCCCGTGGGATGCGGTTGCAGAAATTACCCTTGAAGCGAATCCCGATGATTTGAGCAGGGAAAAACTGAAGGAGTTGAAAGATAGCCCAATAAACAGGCTGAGTATCGGTATTCAGAGTTTCAGGGAAGAGGATTTATTGTATATGAACCGCTCGCACAATGCCGGGCAGGCCCGCGCTGCTTTAGAAAATGCACTCAAG
>SLOR01000246.1 GCA_007132395.1 Bacteroidales bacterium | reverse complement strand
TTGCGGGGCACCGAAAGGTCCATATACCATTGGGGGGCATTGCGTAATGAGGAAAACTGCTCTACCATTTCGCGGGTAATGATGTGATTCTGGGCTCCCGTGGCCACCATCACCACGTCGCTTTGGGGCAGATATTGATGGATATCTTCAAGGCGAAAGGCTTTTAATCCGAATTTTTCGCCCATCTCCACCGCTTTTTCATAGGTGCGGTTGGTAACGTAAAGGTTTTTGCAATTGCGCTTCACCAGGTTTACAAGGGCAAGTTCACCCATTACACCCGTACCGATAAGCATGATATTGCGGTTTTCGATATCGGGGATTTGCTGGCACAGCAGCTCCACTGCAGCGGAGCTGATGGATGCCGAGCCCTGGTTGATGGCCGTTTCAGTACGCACCCTCTTGCCGGCCTCGAAGGCTTTGTTGAACATGCGGGTAAGCACCGAGCTGCTGAGGTCGTGATCCAGGCTTAGCATAAAACCCTGCTTTACCTGGGCAACAATCTGGTCTTCTCCCAGCACCAACGACTCCAGGCCTGACACCACGCGAAAGAGATGCTCTGCAGCCTTTTCGCCTTCCAGCTGATAAAAATGCCTCCTTTCGGCTGGATTGGACTTTTTGAAAAACTCCAGGTTGCGTAAAATGGCATCAAAAGCCTTGTCGGCACAGCATTTATCAAAATGGAAATACACCTCAATCCTGTTGCAGGTGGACAGTAAAATGGCACCCTTTAAGTCAGGATCTATTTGCAGCTGATGTAAAAACTTCAGCGACTCCTCCTCTGTAAATGAATATTTCTCGCGGATTTCCAGCGGTGCGGATTTGTAACTTATACCGGTAAGTCCAAACATGTATGTGTGTTAATAATTTAAGCTAATAAGTATTGCTATGCCTGTTAATCAACGGATTTATAAGCATTTTTTATTGTCGGAATTGCCGAAAAACCTTGATAAAGCGAATGAAAACAGGCCATCGGGCAACGAAGATAAGAATAATTATTTTTAAGAGAAAAGTATATGAATGTATTTTGTAAAGCTTAGAATGGGTTTAAATAGCAGGGAGGGAAAGGGTACAAGCTTGATTTTTTTCAAATGCAGCTACCCGTAATATAAAAACGTGATATTTACTTCTAAAGACCTTGCTTTTGCTGCAGAATCACCCCTCCTTACTCGTAGGTACCGTGTCTCGACTTCAGGCGAGAGGGGCCGGGGAAGGGTCACATAGAAACAGTGCAAAGAAAACTTGTGGCAAAATTGCGGATAATCACAAATTATTTTACAGATAAGAAATCTGAATATTTCTTATTTTTATATCTCAGAAAGAAAAGATAATTTACCGAATAATAAACCAGAAAAACTTGAAAGTATGAAACGCTTGTTAATGCTTATAGCAGGTACATCCCTGCTTGCAGGGATATTTTCCTGCGCCGGGCCTGCAGAAAGACAGGAAGAAGCCTATACCCCGGAAGGTACAATCATAGTAGCCAGCAAAAGTGGTAATGATGTATATTTTATTGACAGAAAGACCGGTGAAACCCTGGCAGTGCTGCCCACCGGCCTTGAACCCCATGAGGTAGAAGTTTCTGACGATGGGCGCATTGCCGTGGTATGCAATTACGGAAATAGAGAAAATCCGGGCAATACCCTTAGTGTATTTGATGTGCAGCATGCACGGCTTGACAAAACCATTGACCTTGGGCCACATACACGGCCTCACGGTATGCAATGGGTAGCTGGCACCAATAATATCCTTGTAACTGCAGAAGGAACCCAAAGTCTGCTGGTGGTAGATGTAAAAGCCGGTGAAGTTGTGACGGTATTGCCTACGGGTGAAGAAGTTTCGCACATGGTGGCAGCTACCTCCGATTTTACCCGGGCCTTTGTGCCCAGCATCCGCACGGGCAATGTGGCCGTATTTGATCTGGAAACCGGTGATCTTATCGACCATATATACAGCGGTGCCGGAGCAGAGGGAATTGATGTTAGTCCGGATGGTGCAGAAGTGTGGGTAACCAACCGGGCTGATAACACCATTTCCATCTTCGACACCCAATCGCTGGAAATGTTGGCCCAGCTGCCCTGCGAAGATTTTCCCATCCGTGCCAGGTTTACTCCCGATGGACGCAGGTTCCTGGTGAGCAATGCCCGCTCAGGTACCATAGCGGTCTTTGATGCCATTAACAAACTTCATATTACAGACATTAAACTTACCCCACCCGTTCCGGCCGATACGGATGCCGAACGTTATTTTGCCGATTTTGAAGGCACTTCAATCCCCATCGGGCTGGTAATCCCCGACAATAAAACGGCCTACGTGGCCAATACCCGTTCCGATGTGGTAAGTGTGATAGATTTGGAAAAGCTGGAAATCACCGGACACTTTCAGGCCGGCAGCGAACCCGATGGCATCAACTTTTCCCATCTGAGTCCCCGACCTGTAAACTAAAAGTCCAGGTTTTTATAGTGCTACACGCGCTGATTTTGTGTTACAGCTTTGATAATAAAGCTTAAAACGCAGGGTCAGCGCTTTTTTCGTTGCCCTTTTTTGCTATTTTAGCCACCCGATAACCCATTCAACAAATCAAAACACAACCCTATGTATAAAAAATACTTTTTTTTGCTGGCAGTGCTGCTGTTCAGTGTTCTTATAAAAACGGCCGCGGCACAGCAGGCTCATTTTATTTCAGACCCCACCTTGTCGCCCGATGGGCAAACCATTGCTTTCGTGTATGAGAACGATTTATGGCAAGTACCTGCCTCAGGAGGAACGGCCTACCGCCTGACCGCCCTTGAGGGTATTGTTTCTCTGCCCCGCTTTTCGCCCGACGGGCAATGGCTGGCCTTTACTTCCACACGCGATCGCAATGCCAATGTGTATGTGATGCCTGCCGGTGGCGGAGAAATACGTCAAATTACATGGCACCAGCAGGG
>SLOR01000211.1 GCA_007132395.1 Bacteroidales bacterium | reverse complement strand
CCACCCCGCCCTCCGGGCACCCCTCCCTAAGAGCAGGGAGAGGAAGAGTGCAAGCTTGAATCTTTTCTAACGCAACTACCCATACAACAAAAACCTGAAATTTACTTCTAAAGCCCTTGCTTCTGCTTCCGTATCACCCCTCCTTACTCGTAGGGAGGGGCCGGGGGAGGGTCATGTAAAAAAAAGTTCAATAAAAACATGTGGCAAGATTGCGTATAATCTTAAAACAGAGACATCCTTTTACTAATCTTATAGATTTTACAGCGTGGTAAAGTATTTTTTCAGCACCTCAATCAACCTATCCACATCCTTCTTGTTATTGAAAAAATTGCAGGAAATCCTTATTTTCCCGGCCCGCAGGGAGGTTACCACATGGTTTTCCCTGAGGAATTCCACTGCCCCGGCATTGCTGCCCTTTGTCAGGTCCACAAGGAGAATGGCCGAACGGTACTCGGGAGCATCCAGGGGAGAAAGAATATTCAGGGGGAGTTGCTTCAGTTTTTCCAGCAGGTAATCGGTAAGAGAAAGGATACGTTGGCGGATGTTTTCCCGGCCGGTAGTTTCCATAAAATCTATTGCGGCATCCAGCCCGGCAAGGGCCTGGAAGTTCATGGTGCCGAAGTTATACTGGCGGGCATCTTCAAACTGCTGGTAGGTAGTTTCCTTTTGCGTGGGTATAAAATCGTCAGCAGGTGGTTGCACCGAAAGCCAGCCCGCCATGGGCAGGGGAAACCGCCTGCGAAATTCTTCCGAGGTAAAAAGCATGGAACCCACCAGTCCGCAAAGGCCCCACTTATGAAAAGACACACTCAGGGCATCCACATGCATCTGTTGCACATCCACATCAAAAATGGGGAAAGCCTGGGTAGCATTTAAAATAAAAAGCAAACCCTTTTCTTTTAGGGCTTCTCCAAGGGCCTTCACATCCAGTCGAAACCCGGAGGAATACTGCACATAACTACATACCACCCCCAGGGTATTTTCATCCGTGGCTTTCATGATACTATCAACGGAGTAAACACCATTGCAGGATTTTACAAACTTTATCTGGATTCCCTGGTATTCAAAAGGAATATGGGAAGAGGGAAACTCATCCATCAGACTAACCAGGTTAAAGGGTTTGTCAGCCCCGGCCTTTAATGCAGCAGCCAGGTAGTTAAACCCGGTAGAAGTATTGGGAGCAAAAGTCAGATTATCAGCAGTTGTGCCAATCATTCGCCCCAGCTTTTCCCTAAGCCTGTCGGCCCGCTCCAGGTCCTGCAAAAAATACATATCCCCCCAGACACTGAGCCGTTCATAGGCTTGGGTAACGGCTTTTACAACGCAATTGGGCAGTGGGCTCATGCCGGCACTTTGAAAATAGGCCAGATGGCGGGTTACAGGAAATTCGTCACGAATGCTTTGCCAAAACTTTTCATCCATAGGAATATAGGGGTTTAATGGTTTTATATGATTATCCGCATTTTTACATGTAAAAATTTTGTTCTGGTATGTTTTGTCTGAATGGGGCTAAAGCCACTGGCATGTGACAACATATTATCCGTTGGCTAAAGCCAAGGGCAATAGATACTGAAATTTGCTTCTATCTATTGCCGTCAGTTTTAACTGACGGATTTGATAGTCTTAAAGACAAGTGGGCTTTAGCCCCATCTTTTATTCTGGCAAGATTGCGGATTAACATAATAGCTTATTACAATTTCTTCAAAAGGAAACCGGAAAAAGGCAAGCCGGGAATTTTATTCCTCTTCACTCCCAAAAGTAATCCTGTCCACCGTTTCTTTCACCACGATATAATTTCTGGCAGGCAACACCGTGTACACAATCCCTGCGACCTTATCGTAAAGGTAGCTTTCGTTTTGGGTTTCTTCCGACATAAGATTGCCGAAGCGGTTGAGATGGTTAAAAAACACCAGCACCACACTGAGAATAAATGCCACTTTAATAATTCCCGCACCAATACCTGCCAGGCGGTTAAGGATGTTGAGTCCGGTCATTTTAAATAATTTTTCTATTAGCCTCGCTACCATATGCACTACGATAATTACCAGCACAAAAGTGATGGCAAAGGCAATGATTTTCACTGCACCCGGGTTCCAGTCAACCATACCGAGAATGATTTTGCCGGTGATATCGGCAAACAGGGCTGCAATAAACACACCTGCCACCAGCCCCACGAGGCTGGCAATCTCCAGCACAAACCCACGGGCAAACCCACGTATGGCACCAATGGCAAGGGGAATTGCAAGTATTATATCTACATGATTCATAATATTTTTGGTATGGCTAATTGTCTTCCGACAACTGCAGGATAATATCAAATTCCTCTTTTTTCAGGGGCATTACCGATAAGCGCGATTGCTTTACCAGTGCGATATTTTCCAGGCGCTCATCTTTTTTAACCTGGTCAAGCCCTACCGGTTTTTTCAGTGCTTCCACGGGCACAAGGTCCACCACCACCCAGCGGTCATCATCAGCTGTAGGATCGGGGTAATGTTCCTTAATCACTTTGGCATAGCCTACCACTTCCCTGTCGGATACGCTGTGGTAAAACAGCACCAGATCGCCCTTCTTCATCGCTTTCAGATTGTTGCGGGCCTGGTAGTTGCGTACACCTTCCCACATGGTTTTGCCTTCCTTGAGGAAACGCTCCCAGGAAAAGGCATCGGGTTCGGATTTTACTAACCAGTAGTTCATTTTATCTTACTTTTATTTATTGCAAAATCTTAATTACCAGCTCTTTGAGCAGCTCACCCTGGCTGGTTGTCTGATTGTTAACCCCTTTGGATTTCAAATCATACTCCCTGAGGTATGAAAATATTTCAGGCAGGCGCGACATGGGGAAAGCCTGTGCGCCCTTCTGAATATTGGGTACCAGGAAAGGGCTCATACCCAGTTCAGGTCCTGCCTTTTGAGGACTCTTGTCCTTAAGCGTGTGATACGTCATTACCCGTACGAAAAAACCATGAAGTACAGCCAGGGTAACCACATTGGGATTGGATTTGGGGTTATCCCCAAAATATTTTACGATGCGAAAAGCCTTCAGGCTGTTACGTGTTGCAAGGGCATCCTGCAGCTCAAAAACATTGAAATCTTTACTGATACCTATGTTCTTCTCAATCAGCTCGTGCGTAATTTCCTGTCCTTTGGGCAGAGATATAAAAACCTTCTGAATTTCATTGACCACCTTCCCAAGGTCGTTGCCCAGGTGATCAGCCAAAAGTTGTGATGCCCCGGCGCTGATTTTGTATTTGTGATCTGAAACATATCTGGAAATCCATCCCGGCATCTGATTGTCGTACACCTTCTTTGACTCCATGATAACACCGGCACTCCCCACGGACTTGTAAAAGGTTTTGCGCTTGTCAACCGTTTTGTATTTATAACACAATACCAGGATGGTTGATTGCAATGGATTGGTGACATAATGCTCCAACAGTTCAATCTCCTTAAGGTTCTGTGCTTCTTTGATGATTACCACCTGATGATTGGCCATCATGGGAAATCGTTTGGCCGTGCTTATAATGGTGGGGATATCGGTTTCCTTTCCGTAGAGCACGGTTTGGTTAAATTCCTTCTCGTTGTCATCCAGCACGGTTTTTTCAATGATACCCGAAATGACATCCACGTAAAAGGGTTCCTCGCCCATGAGCAGGTAAACCGGGTAATAGATTTTCTTTTTAAGGTCCTGATGAATGGCCTGCCAGTCCATAAGCCTGACAGATTCTTTTTGTTTTTTCTCTTTTTCGGCCATAAGCAACTTGTAGAATAAAAATAGCTTTGAAAACAGACAGGTTCTTACTGATCCTCGTAATCAAACTTAAGATGCTTAACCGTAAGACCATTATTGATAAGTTCCTTGAGGGAGTCAACGCCAATTTCCAGATGCCTCTCCACGTAACTTTGACTTACCATTTTATCGCTTTCCTCCGTTTTTACCCCGGAGGAAATCATGGGCTGATCAGATACCAGCAACAAAGCCCCGGTGGGAATCTTGTTATAAAACCCAACGGAGAAAATAGTGGCCGTTTCCATATCAACGCCCATGCAGCGAATTTTGCGCAGGTAGTTTTTAAAATCATCGTCATGCTCCCACACCCTCCTGTTGGTCGTGTATATGGTACCGGTCCAGTAATCCATATTATGATTACGGATATTGGTAGAAACGGCCTTTTGCAAACTAAAAGCGGGCAGTGCAGGCACTTCCGGAGGGAAATAGTCGTTGGAGGTACCATCTCCCCTGATGGCGGCAATGGGAAGAATCAAATCACCCAGTTGGTTTATTTTTTTCAGTCCACCGCATTTACCCAAAAACAGCACTGCTTTGGGTTCAATGGCACTGAGCAAATCCATGATGGTGGCGGCATTGGCACTGCCCATTCCAAAATTGATTATGCTGATGTTCTCGTGGGTACAGCTGGGCATAGCCCTGTCGAGGCCATTGATTTTGGCATTGTACATTTTGGCGTAAATATTCACATACTGGGAGAAATTGGTTAGCAGAATATACTTTCCAAATTCATCGATTCTGGTGCCGGTATAGCGGGGCAACCAGTTTTCAACAATGTCTTCTCGGGTTCTCATATAATTGTTTTGTTTGTGTTCTAGCTGCTAAAATAAGGCTAATAAATCTATTTTAGCCCATAAAAGCAATGGCAGGACAAAAATAGACAAAACCACCGAGATGGAAAGTCATTGCTTGCTTCCGTATTCTTTCTTCATCCCATACCCGCTGTCACAATTCAGCAAAGGAAATGGGAATTCATTACATTTGTGGAGTATTATTTTCAAAAAAGATGACAGAACTCAACCTTCCTGCTTATCCTTTTAAAGTGATAAAAAAGGGAGACAAGCCCTTTATTTTTGACGAATTCAGAAAAAACTACGTTGCCCTCACCCCCGAGGAATGGGTACGCCAGCATTTTCTGAAGTGGCTCACCCTGCACCTTGGGTATCCCAACGGACTTATGGCCGTGGAAGCACCTCTGCAATACAATACCCTGAAAAAGAGGGCCGATGCGGTGGTGTACAGTAACACGGGGCAACCCCTGATGATTATCGAATGTAAGGCCCCCGGTGTTGCCATAACCCAGCAAACTTTTGAACAGGCCGCGCGTTACAATTTCAGCTTCAACACCCGCTTTCTTGCCATGACCAACGGCATAACGCACTATTGCTGCGAAATTGACATAGAGAATGGAAAAATCAGATACATGGAAAATTTTCCCTCATACAAAGAAATATCCTGATTCAGTAATAACCCTGTAGGCATTATGGGGGGTTTGTTGTAAATTTACACTTTGCCGGTTTGTGGCATCAGGGCAAAGGCAGCAGCCACCTGCAGGTGAGCCCATAATGCAGGCATCCTTATGTTTTCTTTCATGAAGAAAACAATGACAACACGAAAACACTTTCTTATGAGAAAAGAAAACATAATTGCAATTTGTCTTTTCCTGTTCTTTCTGATACCGGGAAGCATCCATTTCCCTGCAATCAGTCAGCCCACCGCTTTGCCGGTATTTCGCATGCCGGAAAACATCGGCACCGACGAATACATGCCCGGCAAAATCATTTTTAAGCTCAGGGAGGAAGCACGCCCCCAAAACAAGTCGGGCGAAATAGAAACAGCGTCGTTTCGTGGGCTGCTCAGGGAAATGCAGGCCGATCCGGCAGAAAGAATATTCCCCTACCATGCCCCTCCCCTCAAAAGTTTTCATGCCAGCGGGCAACCTTATGTTGATTTGAGCCTGATTTATAAAACCCGCATCCCGGATGATGTTTCCCTGGAAGATGCCATCAACAGGCTTTACGCCACCGGGCAGATAGAATATGCGCAACCCTGGTACATTCCCCAACCTTTATTTGAGCCCAACGACCCATTTATAGGCTCACAGTATTACCTGGAAACTATACAGGCCTTTGATGCCTGGGCCATTGAACAGGGAGATACCAACATGGTAATCGCAATCATTGACACGGGCATCGACCTGTATCATCCTGACCTTATCAACGATATTGCTTACAACCACAACGACACCATTAATGGGGAAGACTCCGACAACGACGGCTACATCGATAATTATTACGGATGGGACCTGGGCGAGAATAACAATAACCCCCAATACAATGTAAATGCCCACGGGGTGCATGTGGCAGGCATTGCCGGTGCCTCCACCAACAACGGAACCGGAATGGCAGGCGTGGGCTTTAACAGCCGGCTTCTTCCCATAAAAATCAGCGATGCCGACGGTCGCCTGGTTAGGGCATACGAGGGCATTATTTATGCCGCCGACCAGGGAGCACAGATTATCAACTGCAGCTGGGGAGGAGCAATCTCTCCGGGACAGTTCGGGCAGGATATAATCAATTACGCCGTGCTTAACCGCGATGCGGTGGTGATTGCCGCGGCGGGTAACTCCAACAACCAGACCCGCATCTACCCGGCTTCTTTTGCCAACAGCCTGAGTATTGCGGCCACCAATAGCAGCGATACCAAGTGGGAAAACTCGAGCTTTGGCAACCTGGTAGATCTTTCTGCCCCCGGCTCGGGCATCTTTTCTACCTGGCCCAACGGCAATTACATTTCCTCCAGCGGTACTTCTATGGCCGCACCGGTGGTGGCGGGAGCAGCCGCATTGCTAAGGGCGCATTTCCCCCATTACAATGCTTTGCAAATTGCAGCCCAGCTGAAAGTTACCACCGACATCATCGACACCATACCGGCCAACGAACCTTACGCGGGCTTAATGGGCACCGGGCGCCTGAACCTTTACAGAGCCCTTACCGAAACCCATCACCCCTTCATCACCCTGGTACAGCTGCAACACCCCCGGGAGCACTACCAACTGTACAACCCCGGAGAAGCCTTCCCTCTGGCAGCGGAATTTAAAAACCTGCTGGCCACGGCCGACAACCTCACAGCACGTATCAGCAGCACTTCGCCCCATGTGGAAATCTTGTCGGACGAAACCCTGCTGGGCACCATCGAACATCTCGATAAGGTTAATAATTTTGAACAACCTTTCAGTGTGCGAATCAAAGAAAGTATCCCTCCAAGTCATGAGGTAAACTTCACCATAAGTTTTTACACCGGAGACGGTGTATTTGCCGGCAGGCAAAATTTCAGCATCATTTTCAACCTTGATTATGTGGATATTGAAGCAGGCCAACTGAAAACCACCTTCAACAGTAAAGGAAACATAGGCTTTAACTATCCCAATTTCAACCAGGGCCAGGGCTTTGTTTACAACAATGCCAACCAGAACCGCACGCTTATTAAAAGTGCCGGTTTCGTAGCGGGGGTGAGTACATCCAGGGTGGTGGACAACATCTACGGCCCTATGGAAGATTCCTTCAGCGATCTGCTCTTCTCTTCAGAAAATGCCAGACTAAGGGATGAGCCCGGGCTGGGCGATAAACTCATCAGTGGCAGCTTTACTGACTCTCTGGCTGGAACAAGCAGAGTGGGCATAAAAGTGAACTACAGCATCCACGCTTTTGAGCAGGAGGGAAAAGACAAATTCCTCATCCTGGAATACGATATCATCAACCAATCGGGAGACAACCTCCCGGGTTTTTACGCCGGACTTTTTGCCGACTGGACCTTGCTCGACATCCGAAACCACAGGGCGTCCTTCAACCCCGAGCATCAGCTGGGATATGCCTTTTCAGCCAACGGCGGCAATTTTACGGGGATTCAACTCTTGAGCCACACCAACGTAAGACATTACGCTTTCGACAATCAGGGCTTTGGCAGCAGTATAAGGATTAATAATGGCTTTACCTCCTTCGAGAAATATACCGCCATGAAAAGTTCCCGCGAAAATGCAGGGTTCTTTGACAAAGATAACGACATAAGCACCCTTATTGCATCGGGCCCTTTTAACGTACTACCCGACGATACCCTGCGACTGGCTTTTGCCATGCTGGCCGGAGACCATATCAACGATATGCTGGCAAGCGCTCAACTGGCAAGAAGCATTTACCTGGGCGAGGATGAAGTAACCTTTACCGAAGATATTATCGGTGAAAACCCTTTCGGCCTTAGTATATTTCCCAACCCGGCAAGGGAATCAGTAAAAATCATACTTGCAGCACCACTGCCTGCAAACACTGAATACAGGGTATATGACACCAAAGCCTCACTAATGCACAGGGGCACGATAAAGCCCCATCAGGGAGGAAGCGCCGAAATCAGCATCGATATTTCCGGCTGGCCGGCAGGCACCTATATTTTGCAATTGCGCAACGACAATACAATCCAAACCCGGAAGTTTTTGAAAAGATAGCAGGAAACAACCTTTTGATTTGTGAAAAACTTTTTCATAAAATCCCTTTCTTTCAGAATGTTTCCCGCGTGGGGTTGAGTATTTTTACAGGTTAATGCTTTTGTTTTTCTAAGCCCAAAGCCTGTTTTATGCAAAAAACCTCCACCCTTGCCATTGTGCTCACCTCGGTAGTGCTTCTGATTATTGTATCGGTGTACCTGGTACTGAAGAATTTTCAGCAAAAGGCCATGGTGGCTACCACAGACCCTTACTCCTGGGTACCGGAGGATGCAGGGCTGGTTTTTCACATCAAGAACCCCGTTCTCTTTCTGGAATCCATGACAAAAACCGGCCCCATGGCTGATGATCTGGAAATACTGCTCAGCCCAAACCATGAATTTGATCTTCTGCACAAACTGGACTCGCTGTTCACCCACCATGAAGACATCAACCAATACTGGTCAGCTTCCTCCATAATATTATCCATGCACCCTGCCGGGACCAACAAACATTTGCTGGCAAACATTATCAGCACTGGCGAAGCACACCCTGCAGAAATGGCAGCAAGCCTGAAAGAACATCTTTTCCCGGGATTGAGTTCCGAAACAGAAATGCTTCCCAATGGCCAAAGCATACATCGCATAAGCGCGGAAGAAGGAACTCCGGTATATTACAGCCTTACCCCTGTAAGTATGCTGCTAACAAAGGAAAGGCAGTTGCTCATCCAGGCTATTTTGTCAGAGCAAAACCAGTCGTCAGTATTAACAGCCAATGGCTTCAGCAGTTTAAAGGAAACAGCGGGACGCTTTGCTGATAATCTTTTTGTAAACACGGCAAGCCTCTGTAGTATGTTGCAGGAGTTTTCTCCAAAAAGCTGGCCCCTGGCCATTCACTGCAACAACCTTGCAGGCTGGCAGTCATGGGATGTATCTTATAATACAGGAGAGCTAATCCTCAATGGCCTGGCACACCCGCTAACCGAACACAACAGCGTACTCCACACCCTCGGAAGGCAAAAGCCCCGCGACTCAGAGATTTTTAACCATCTCCCCTATCACACGGGGTTGTTTTTTTATTTCGGGATGGGAAATACCGAAGTACTATCCGGCGACAGCACTGACCTCTCACTTCAATTCGCAGACAAGGAAAAACTGGCGATGCACAGGCAAAGATTTTTTGATATTACCACGCTTTCGCCCGACAGTCTTTTCAAACAATGGCAGGGTGAGCTGGCGCTGGTTTTCAGTCAGCCCCAGGCCAGCGACAATCCCGTCCTGATTGCCGGTGCAGCCAAAGGTAAGCAATGGCGCAACCATCCCGAACTGGGAATATTCTTCAGGGAAATTTCGCAGGGAGAAACTTCATCCGGTCCCTGGCAACCTGATATTTTCCAGATAAATATCCCGGGATTTTTTCCGGTTCTTACCGGTGGACTGATAACCGAAGACATGAATTTTGCAGCCTTCACCAATGACTTTGTTATAGCTGCAAATGACCCTGCCACCCTAAATGAATATCTGGAAAGCCTGCGCTTCGGACAGAACTTCCGCATGAGTGAAGCCCACCGGCATTTGAAAGAAATTCTGCCCACCGGGCAAAACATACTTTTGCACATTTCTCCTGCAATCCTGCTCAATGGATTAAACCCCGATGCACACAAGGAGAGCCAATGGAGTAACTTTTCGCACAGTGAGGAGCTTGGTAATTTCCGGCACATCAGCCTGCAGTACCTTCACGGCCCGGGCTCCATGGCCTTTTCCAACCTGGTGGTAAAACATCAGCCGGGCTACAGCATCAGCAATCCGCTGTTGTGGGAAACACCGCTGAAAGCAAAGGTTCACAAAGGCCCGTTCAGGATGATTAATCACAACACCCAACAGCCCGAAATCATTGTGCAGGACACCCTCAGCAATCTTTACCTGCTGAATATTGACGGAAAAATACTCTGGCAGAAAGAAATCTCAGGTCCTGCAATGTCTGACATCTACCAGGTTGATATTTACAAGAACAACCGTTACCAATACCTTTTTAACACCCGCAACTACCTGCACCTGATAGATCGCAACGGCAATTACGTGAGAGGATTTCCCATGAGACTTCCGGCACCGGCCTCGGCGGGCATCGCGGTTTTTGATTACGACAACAACAAAAATTACCGCATTATCTTCCCGTCCGAAAACCGAAGAATTTACAATTATACCCTTGCACGCAGACCCGTGAGCGGGTGGAGGTACGACCGCAGCCAAAACCTGGTGCAAAAGCCTGTGCAGCATATACGGCTGGAGAACAAAGACTTTTTAATCGTTACAGACACCACAGGCCGACTCGAAATCCTGCACCGACAGGGCACTTCACGCATACAAACCCGCCAGCAGGTAAAAGCCAATCCCGGCACTTCCGTGTTTGCGGCTACCGGCAACGGGCAACAGGCACACTTTATGGTGGCAGGCAAAACGGGCGAACTCAATAAAATTTTTACCGATGGCAGCAGCGTCCGCATTGCACCAGACACTTTCTCTTTGCAACATCATTTTACCTATGCACAATTTACGCATGAGCAGGAGTATGATTTGATTTATATTGATGATGGCGTACTCATGGTTTATAACCCCCTGGGCAAGCTTATTTTCTCCCTGCCTTTTGCAGGAGAGGCAAAAGCGGCGCCCCGGCTGTTTAATCCTTACGACCAGAAACCTTACCTTGGGTTTACCGATGTGATGAATCAGCGCTTGTTTGTGGTAAACAGGCAGGGTGAAATAAGCCCTCCTTTTCCCGTAGCAGGCGACACTCGCTTCTTTTTTGAGTCACCACCTCAAAAACCAACCATGGTAATTACAGGATGGAATGACAAAATAAGGGCCTACAACATAAAACACTGACCCCAAATCAGGCGTATCCTTTCACGTGTTTATACTCACTTTTTTTGCTTCATTATGCTTATTTTAGCTACTTATAACTAAATGGGCTATTATGACTTTTATGAAACGGTTTTTCTCCCGTAAAATATTCCGGTTACGCTGTTTTATGGCTGCACTGGCTTTTCTCTTTATCGGTTGCGATTTCAGCTACCTCGATGGCCTTGACAACATTGAAGACTATCATTATAATGCCATATTTGCCCTGCCCCTGGTAAATTCGAGTATGGCCATTGAGGATATTTTCGACAAGGATGAAACAGGGCTTATTACGGTGGATGAAACAGGGCTGGTAT
>SLOR01000317.1 GCA_007132395.1 Bacteroidales bacterium | reverse complement strand
TTCTGTTTCTTCATCCACCCTTAGCATTTGCACATTGTTGCCGATAATGCGGAACTTAGTGGTGGTAATACGGTTTTCACTGCTGATAAGGCCTGCAACATCCAGCTGTTGCTTTTTCATGAGTTCGAAGAACACATGGCTTTTGTCATCGTTGCCAATAACAGAACAGAGTATGGGATGTGCCCCCATACTCTGTATATTGAGTGCTACGTTGGCAGCTCCGCCCAGACGGCTTTCCCGCTTTTTAAGAGAAACTACAGGTACAGGGGCTTCGGGCGATATCCTGTCCACTTTTCCCCATAAATAGGAGTCGATCATTACATCTCCTATTATCAGAATCCTTTGTTGTGCGAAGCTCTCAAAAAGCCTGTTTATGTATCTTTCTGCTGTCATGGCGGGTTTAAATGTATTAATTATCTGAGTTCAGCAAGCGCTGATTTGATTCGTTTTACTGCTTCGATGAGAAGCTCGTTGGAGGTAGCATAGGAAAAGCGGATGCATTTGGGTGCTCCGAAAGCATCTCCGGGAACCAGTGCCACATACACCTTGTTCAGGATATACATGCACAGGTCGGAGGCATCTGCTATTACGTGGTCTCCGTTTTTCTTTCCAAAGTAGCTGCTAACATCGGGGAAAATGTAGAAGGCGCCCTGTGGTACATTGGTTTTCATGCCGGGAATATCCTTCATAAGGTCCAGCACCAGGTCGCGTCTCTCCTTGAATTTTTCGAGCATCCCGTAGGTTTCTTCGGGTAGTGTATTCATGGCTTCTTCACAGGCTTTCTGCGCGATGGAACAGGTGGCCGAAGTAAACTGCCCCTGCAGCTTGTTGGCAGCTTTGGCAATTTCATTGTGGGCTGCCAGGTAGCCTACGCGCCATCCGGTCATGGCAAAACCTTTGGAAACACCGTTGATGATGATTACACGGTCTTTAATGCTTTCAAACTGCGCGATGCTTTCGTGGTTTTTATCAAAATTGATAAGCTCGTAAATCTCATCGGAAAGGATGAAAACATGGGGGTTGGCCTCAAATACCTCTGCAAGCTTTTGTAATTCCTCCCGGGTATATACCGAACCGGTGGGATTGCACGGGCTCGAAAACATGAATACCCTGGTTTTTGGAGTAATGGCATTTTTTAATTGATCCGGGGTGATTTTAAAGTCGTTTTCTATACCGGCTTCAATGTAAACATGCTTGCCTTCTGCCAGGCTAACCATTTGAGAATAACTTACCCAGTAGGGAGTGGGGATAATCACTTCATCTCCGGGGTTTACCAGGCAAAGCAGCGCATTCATAAGGGCCTGCTTGGCCCCAGTGCTTACCACGATATCGTCGGCTTTGTATTCCAGCTTATTATCTCTCTTGAGTTTTTGTGCAATGGCCTGCCTTAGCTCCGCGTACCCATTTACCGGGGTGTAGAAAGAATAATTTTCATCAATGGCTTTTTTTGCCGCTTCCTTGATATTATCGGGAGTGAAAAAATCGGGCTCTCCCAGGCTCAGGTTAATAACATCGTGACCCAATGCTTTCAGTTCACGGCTTTTTCTCGACATGGCCAGGGTTTCTGATTCGGCAAGTTGGTTGATTCTGTTGGATAAAGTAATCATAAGCAGCTAGGTATTATAAGGGTGAACAATAATGTTTTGATTTGCAGCAGGGTGCTGTCTGCTAAAAGCGCAAAAATAACAAATTAATGCAGATTTGGATAAGAATTCCATCGTCCTTCTCGTTTTATACCCTGCGAATAAAAAGCAAATTATATCTTTGCGAAGGATAGCTTTTAACAAACACAAAGTTTATGAGTCAGTTTTATACATTTCTTTCAGGAATAATTCCTGCTGTTGTGGTTTTCTTAACCGCCTGGCATATTTTGAAAACATTTTTCAAGCAGGAAACTCAGAACCGGCAACTGCGCCTTTATGAGGAAAAGCAAAAATTATCTATGCCGGTGCGCTTGCAAGCCTACGAGCGGATTGTTCTGCTGCTTGAGCGCATATCGCCGGGCAACCTGGTGATGCGGGTGCACAAACCCGGCCTGAGCGCGAAACAATTTCAGCAAATGCTGGTACAAACCATTCGCGAAGAATACGACCACAACCTGTCGCAGCAGCTGTATGTTTCGCAGGAAGCCTGGGAGCGGGTAAAAAATGCCAAGGAAGAAATGATTCAGCAAATCAATGTGGCGGCAGGTAAATTGGAGGAAAAGGATGACAGCACCGAACTCAGCCGGCATTTGCTTAGTATGAGTATCGACAAGCTGGCTACCCGAAAAGCCCTGGATTACCTGAAAACCGAGGCCCGGAAGTTTTTATAGATGCTCAATGTTTTTCGGTACAGAATATAATTGTAAATAATACACCAACCTGTTAATTGTTATGAACATCACACTGAATAATCGCCCTGAAACTATTGAGGGAATTGATGAATTGAGTATTCAGGAGCTGCTTGAACTAAAAAATTTTTCCTACAAAATGCTTATGGTGCAAATTAACGGAAGCACCGTAAAAAAGGATGATTACGATACCACCAGCATTAAAGAAGGGGATAAGGTGGCCGTTATTCACCTGATGACAGGAGGCTGATGCTTAAATGCCTGAGTTGATGTGCTGAATCCCGATAAGGCTGTCGTGGATTTCGCCCGGCTTGCGGTAATACACATAAATGGTGTAATCATTTTCGGTAATCGAATGGCTGCCTTCAAAAACAGATACATCGGCCCGGCTGCTTCCATCTTCAAGAAAAGCATACTGGTAATTGTAGTATCCCTGCTTGAGCAACAACTTGAGTTCGTAGCGCGAATCCCTGTAATTATATTCCATCCTGTTGTCGAAAGTGAAATTCCACCCCGTTAATCCCCCTATTAAGTAAACATTCCCGTTGGATTTGGGATTGGCATGGGGCAGGGTAAAGTGCACCCAGGCATAGTCACTTTCCAGGGTATTGTCCTGGTAATCTTCGGTTTTGATAAGAAACTGTCCGTTGATATCGCGGTCAGTGGTGTAGCGTAGAAAGCGGCGGTTGCGATCGGGGCGAAGGATAACTTCCCATCCCGCGGGAATGGGATTTATTTCCTCAACGTTCATGGTGCGGTACCTCAGGCTTTTGGTATCGAAATTACGGAATTCGTTGCCCCCCATAAATAAATTTCCGTCCTCATAATCGTAAATGAGCTGGTTGCCCTGCACCAGCCTGGGCTGAAGGTCGAAGATGGCGTTGTCCCATCTGCCGTTCTGGGTAAGTACCACTTTCATGTCGCGGTAGGGGTTGGCAATGGAAAATGCACTGGTATTGATGGTGAAGTCTATTTCCTGTTTTATGTCTCTGTAATTGAGGTTGGTTGCCTGTCTTACACTGGCACTTATGCTTACCCTTTGCTCAAACACCATAAACCGCCGCGTGAAAACCACATCGTTACGGTTTCCGTTCACGAAAACTTTCAGGATATAATTTCCGGAAAGCAGTGGCCGCATATTGGCATTGGGAAATTCAAGAGAATAATGGGTAAAGCCCACCCTGGTGTTGCGCGAGAAAGCATACTCGTTAATGCGGTCTTCATAAAACCCATCAATAAATTCATACTCCATGAGGTTGGTGGGTTGCCACAAAGCATTGCAATGTATGATGGTGTAGGAATAATTTTTAAAATCGGCATCCAGATCGTCAAACTGAAGGATGAGTCGGTCGGGCGAATTGAGGTCAATTACAGCTGGTGATAATTCCCACCCCTTTCGGTTAAACATAATGGACTTTATGTTGTTGGCATAGGAGTAATCGCCATACCTCATGAAATCCTCCTGATAATAATCATCTCCTGGGGGCTGAAAATCAGTGGTGTGGGTTGCCGAAATATTTATTCCCGGGTTTGGCGCAACAGATATATCATTATATGATGCCGTTATGATTGGATTGGCCGCCGTTGGAATTGTGAATAAAAAAGTAAATGTGAGCAGAAATACTTGAATATTTCGGCCTGTACTTGATAAATATTGCATGAGCGGGCAAATAAAATGGTTTAAAACAAAAATACCTTTTTGGACTATATTATTTAATTGGCCTGTTATGGCCTGAAAATGTTTCTAAGAATTAAAATAATCTATAAATTTGTCATTTAAAATCGTTCAAAATAAGATAAAAGCAAATGTCAAAGATAATTAAGATCAAAAAAGGATTGGACATTCCCCTACAAGGAGAAGCTGAAAAAATCTTAAATACAGCGCCCAAATCCTCCGCTTATTGTGTTTGCCCTCCCGATTTTCATAGTCTTACTCCCAAAATGCTGGTAAAAGAAGGGGATAAAGTGCAAGCAGGAACCCCTTTGTTTTTTGATAAATATAATGAAAAAATACTTTACACTTCTCCGGTGAGCGGTATTTTTACTGATTTGGTAAGAGGGGAAAAGCGACGTATTCTGAAATTAATCATTCAGGCAGACGGCGGCGATGATTATGTAGATTTTGGAATTGCCAATCCCGAAGACCTCAGCCGTGAGCAGGTAACAGAAAAGTTGCTGCAATCGGGCTTGTGGCCTTCTATCAGGCAAAGACCCTATTCTGTGGTTGCCAACCCCGAACAAACACCCAAGGCAATTTTTATTTCTGCTTTCGACAGTTCTCCCCTGGGAGCCGATCTTGATTTTATCCTTAACGGGCAGGAGGCAAGTTTTCAAACAGGTCTTCATGCACTGAAAAAACTTACTGACGGAAAGATTCACCTGAGCGTGCATGCCGAAAACACCAAAGCCAAAGGATTCCTGGAAGCCAAAGGAGTAAGCATTCATCGCTTCAAAGGGCCACACCCAGCGGGCAACGTGGGCATTCAAATACACCACATCGACCCAATAGATAAAGGAGATATTGCATGGTATGTTGGCGTACAACACGTAATTACCATTGGGCGATTGTTTGAAAAAGGCATCTACGATGCTTCTAAAATTATAGCCCTTGCTGGTTCAGAGGTGCTAAACCCCAGGTATTACCGCGTTATACATGGTGCAAAAATTACCGATATTGTACAGAAGAATATCAGGGTAGAAGAAGGGTTGAACCATAGGTTTATCAGTGGCGATGTGCTTTCTGGCACTAAAGTTTCGGAGCAGGATTATCTGCGTTTTTACGATAATATGGTTACGGTAATCCCAGAAGGCGACAAGCCCGAAGTATTGGGATGGATGATGCCTAACTTTGATAAGTTCAGCGTTTCCCGTTCTTTCCCCGCCTTTTTGATGCCCTGGAAAAAATTCAGACACAATACCAATATTCGCAGCGGAGAACGTCCTTTTGTGGTTACAGGGGTGTATGAAAAGGTGCTGCCCATGGAAATTATGCCCATGCAGCTTCTGAAATACATCATGATAAACGACATTGATATGATGGAAAAACTGGGTATCTATGAAGTTGCCCCCGAAGATTTTGCCCTTTGCGAGTATGTGTGTCCTTCCAAGATTGAGATACAGGAAACCATACGTGAAGGACTGGATGTGATGCTTAGAGAATTCTCATAAGCAGTTGGTTTTCCTAAAACGAAACTATAATCAGCTTTTATTAACCTAAAAAAGGAAAAGAAATTGAAGCCGTTAATTAATTTAGTAGAAAAGGTAAAGCCCCATTTTGAGGAGGGCGGACGCTTTGAGAAGCTGCATAGATCCTTTGAAGCGTTCGAAACATTTCTCTATGTGAAGGGCGACGTAACCCATACTGGATCGCATATCCGGGATGCCATTGATATGAAGCGTACCATGGTACATGTTATCATAGCTCTTATACCGGTGCTGCTGTTCGGTATCTGGAACGTAGGATTTCAGCATTTTAAGGCCACCGGGCAGGAAGTTGCATTTATGGATCAGGTAATATTTGGTCTTATAAAAGTGTTGCCAATAATTATAGTAAGCTACGCTTCGGGGCTGGCTGTGGAATTTATTTTTGCAACAGCCCGTAATCACGAAGTCAACGAAGGCTTCCTTGTGTCGGGCATGCTTATTCCGCTTGTGATTCCCGTTACAACACCCTTGTGGATGGTAGCCGTTGCAACCATATTTGCTGTTATTATTGGCAAAGAAGTATTTGGCGGAACCGGTATGAATATTCTTAACCCTGCCTTGCTGGCCAGGGCATTTTTGTTTTTTGCCTACCCCTCTTACCTTTCCGGTGAGGTGTGGATTGAAACCACCCTGCAGGAAGGGCAGCAGCTGGTAGATGGCTTCAGTGGTGCAACAGCAATGGCAATAATGACTGCCGGCGAAGGAACCATGCCTTCCGATTTCGATATGTTTTTTGGCTTTATTCCTGGTTCTATCGGCGAAACTTCAACCTTTGCCATTTTGCTGGGAGCTATTATTCTGGTGGCAACTGGCATAGGTAGCTTCAAAATTATGGCCTCGGTGTTCTTAGGAGGATTAGCCATGGGACTTCTTTTCAACCTGTTTGCTGTAAATGACTACATGGATATGCCTGCATACCGGCATCTTATTATGGGAGGGTTTGCTTTTGGTGCTGTTTATATGGCCACCGACCCGGTGTCTGCATCACAAACCGATATGGGTAAATATATTTACGGGGTGCTTATCGGCGTTATTACCGTGCTTATTCGTGTGGTTAACCCCGCATATCCCGAGGGTATGATGTTGGCCATTCTGTTTATGAATGTGTTTGCACCCCTCATCGACCACTATGTTGTTGAAGCCAATGTAAAAAGACGCCTGAAACGCATGAAGAAAATTCGTTTAGAAACCCAGGCTTAAAAATTTTAAATTCAGAACAGAAATGAGTAATCGATATATTTTTATATATGCATCTGTAATGGTAATTGTTGTTGCACTGGTACTTTCCACGGCAGCAACCTTACTCAGGCCATTGCAGGAAAGAAATATGCGCATTGAGAAAATGCAGAATATTTTATCGACAATAGGCATAGATGCGTCAAAAGCAGAAGCCATTGAGCTTTTTGAACAATACATTACCGTAGCCAAAGTATTGAATCACCTGGGTGAGGAAATTGAAGGCGATGCCTTTGAAGTGGACCTCCAGGACGAAAACCGCAAGCCTGTGGAAGAAAGACAGCTTCCCTTGTTTTTAGCAGAGGTGGAAGGCGAGTCCTTTTACATTGTTCCGGTGAGGGGCAATGGTTTGTGGGGTGCCATATGGGGCTACCTGAGTTTTTATGAAGATATGACCACCATTGCCGGAGTCAACTTCGACCATGCCAGTGAAACTCCCGGCCTGGGTGCCGAGATAGCTGATCCTCCCTTTGAAAACCAGTTCAAAGGCAAGAAAATATTTGACCAACAGGGCAATTTCAAACCTGTTACTGTGGTAAGAGGCGGTGCGCCTGCCGATGATCCTCATGCC
The DNA here is from genome assembly GCA_007132395.1 of Bacteroidales bacterium. Taxonomy (GTDB): domain Bacteria; phylum Bacteroidota; class Bacteroidia; order Bacteroidales; family UBA7960; genus SKVR01. The sequence continues at coordinate 4,148 of SLOR01000317.1, read as the reverse complement.
GTTGACGCTATAAGTGGCGGTACTATTACCTCCAATGGTGTTACTGCCATGATGAGAAACGGTCTTGAAGTATATAAACCTTACTTTAAAAATCAGAAAGAATTATGAGTGAAGAAAAAAATAGCATCCCTAAGGAAGAATTGTTTTCACCCAAAAACAAAAAGTTGCTAATCGACCCTATTGGTAAGGACAACCCCATTACCGTGCAGGTATTGGGTATTTGCTCTGTTCTTGCTGTAACCGTTCAGTTAAGGGCCTCTCTGGTACTGGCAATTGCAGTGGTAGCCGTTATGGGGCTTGCCAATGTGATAATCTCAGTGCTTCGCCATGGCATTCCGCCACGCATTCGTATTATTGTACAGCTTACAGTAATTGCCTCACTGGTTATCCTGGTTGACCAGGTGCTCAAAGCGTTTGTTTACGACGTGAGTCGCCAGCTCTCTGTCTTTGTGGGGCTGATTATTACCAACTGTATCATCATGGGTCGTCTTGAGGCTTTTGCTTTGCAAAACAAGGTATGGCCATCATTCCTCGACGGAATAGGTAATGCGGCCGGTTACGGAAGCATTTTGTTGCTGGTTGCCGCCGTTAGAGAATTATTCGGCTCAGGAACCCTGATGGGGTACCAGATGATTCCCAATGCTTTTTATGACTTTGGCTATGTGGACAATGGCCTTATGATTCTGCCTCCCATGGCACTTATTACAGTAGGCGTAATTATCTGGATTCATCGTCATCGCGACAGGGCTTTGGTCGATGTCAGCTAATGCAATCATATCCACAGATTTTTAAAAATTAATATTTAGAAAAATGGAAGAATTATTAAATATATTCGTTAAGTCTATCTTTATAGATAACATGGTTTTCGCCTATTTTCTGGGGATGTGTTCTTACCTTGCCGTATCACGTACTGTGCAAACATCCGTAGGATTGGGATTTGCTGTGATCTTTGTGCTGGGATTTACTGTACCGGTAAACTACCTGCTGGAAAATTTTATCCTGGGAAGGGGCGCATTGAGTTGGCTGGGGCCACAGTTTGCAAGTGTTGATTTGAGCTTTCTCACCTTTATCATGTTTATTGCCATCATTGCGGCCATGGTGCAGTTGGTAGAAATGATTATTGAAAAACTTAGCCCAACCCTTTACAGCAGCCTGGGTATTTTCCTCCCTCTTATCGCTGTAAACTGTGCTATTCTGGGTGGCTCACTGTTTATGCAGGAAAGAAACTATGCCAATATTGCAGAAGCTGTTTCCTTCGGTTTGGGCAGTGGTGTGGGCTGGTTTATTGCCATTGTTGGTATAGCTGCCATCCGCGAAAAAATTCGTTATTCCAACGTCCCTGCACCTTTGCGTGGTCTGGGAATCACTTATATCATTACCGGGCTCATGGGTATTGCCTTTATGAGCTTTATGGGAATTGAATTGTAATTATCAACCAAAAGACTGATTTGAATCATGATATTATTAGAAGCCAGTAACATATGGGTGATAACCCTGAGTGTAGTAATGTTCCTGTTAATTATGCTCATGTTGGTAGGGGTTTTATTGTATGCAAGACACAAGCTCGTACCCAGCGGCCCGGTAAAAGTTACCATCAATGATGACAAGGAACTGGTAGCCACTGCAGGAGGAACTTTACTGAATACCCTTGCTGAGAATGGGATATACCTGCCCAGTGCATGCGGTGGAGGGGGAACATGTGCCGTATGTAAATGCCAGGTACTGGATGGTGCCGGCGATATATTGCCCACCGAAGTGGGTTATTTTACCCGTAAGGAAATTCAGGAAAAATGGAGATTGTCTTGTCAGGTGAAGGTAAAGCAAGACCTTCAGATACAGGTACCCAAAGAAATATTTGGTATCAAGAAGTGGGAGTGCGAAGTGGTTTCCAACGATAATGTTGCAACCTTTATTAAGGAATTCGTTGTTAAACTGCCTGAAGGGGAAGACCTGGACTTTCAGTCAGGAGGCTATATTCAGATTGATGTGCCCCCCTGTGAGGTAGAGTTTAAAGATATAGAGGTACAGGATAAATTTCGCGAGGACTGGGATAAGCTGAAAATGTGGGATTTGAAAATGCGTAATCCTGAAACAATCTTTAGGGCATACTCCATGGCCAATCACCCTGCTGAAGGAAATATAGTTAAACTCAATATCCGTATTGCCACCCCACCATGGGATAATGAAAAGAATACCTTCATGAAGGTAAATCCGGGAGTTTGTTCCTCCTATGTTTTCTCCAGAAAACCAGGCGACAAGGTTACGATCTCAGGCCCTTACGGTGAGTTTTTCATCAAGGATACAGATAAGGAAATGGTATATATTGGTGGAGGTGCCGGAATGGCCCCCTTGCGCTCGCATATCTTCCATCTGTTTCATACCCTTAAAACCAACAGGAAGGTTTCCTATTGGTATGGTGCCAGGTCTAAGCGTGAAGTGTTTTACGAAGACGAATTCCGCAAAATTGAAGAAGAGTTTCCCAACTTTAAATTCAATATTGCTCTCTCTGAGCCTCTTCCCGAAGATAACTGGGATGGTTATACCGGGTTTATTCACCAGGTGGTGCTGGATAATTACCTGAGCAAGCATGATGAGCCCGAAGAGGTTGAATATTACCTGTGCGGACCGCCTATCATGAATGAGTCGGTAGTAAAGATGCTCGATAATTTGGGTGTCCCTGAAGAAAATGTTGACTTAGACGATTTTGGTGGTTAACTTTGCAGCCCTGAATGTTTTTATTCGGGGCTTTTTTATTTTTCCTTATGACACCTGAATCCAGCAAGCGCGCCCGCAGGGTTATATGGTTTGGCTTTGTTGCCAACCTCGTGTTAACTATGATTAAGCTTGTTGCCGGTGTTTTGGCACGTAGCTCGGCCATGATAGCTGATGGTGTACACTCTGTTAGTGATTTTGCCACCGACCTGGTGGTGGTAAGCAGCTTGTCTGTAGCCTCCCGTCCCAAAGATCACAATCATAAGTACGGACATGGAAAAGTAGAAACCCTTGCCACTGCATTTGTGGGAGGGGTATTGATACTGGTGGGGCTGGGGTTGCTCTACGGTGGATTATCTAAAATCTACTTGTTTTACATGGGCAATCCTTTGCAGCAACCGGGTATGGGGGCTTTGTACGCGGCCATTGGTTCTATAATTGTGAAAGAAATTCTGTTTCGGTATACCCTTAAGGTTGGGGAAGAAACCAAGAGCCAGGCCGTTATGGCCAATGCATGGCACCACCGTAGTGATGTATATTCATCATTTGGTACCATGCTGGGAATCGGGGGGGCTATTTTCCTGGGGCAAAAATGGGTAATCCTCGACCCCCTTGCCGCAGTTATTGTTTCTTTTTTTATTTTTAAAATAGCCATAAAAATAACACGAGATACACTATTTGAACTCATTGAAACTTCCCTTCCCAAAGATCACGAGGATGAGATTCTTGAAATTTCGGCAAATGTTGAAGGGGTAAATGACCCCCATGAACTGAAAACCCGGAAGATAGGCAATCATATTGCTATTGATATACATATTAAAGTAGAAAACCAACTCAATATAGAACAGGCACACGATATAACGGTTGATCTTGAACGTGCTCTCAGAAAAGCATATGGTCAGGAAACCCATATTTCCATTCATACTGAACCCTTATTCAAAACCCAAAAACAAAGCCATGCGTAAATTTCAGGTACTTGCCATCTTACTTTTGCTTCTAACCGCCTGTGGAAGCAGGGAAGCAGAACCCCGATTTGTGAATATCAGGGGAGTTGCATTCGGAACCTATTACTCCATTTCCTATTATTGTAATGAAGGGGTTAATTACGCACAGGATATTGACAGCCTTTTTGCTGACTTCAATCAGTCATTGTCGTACTATGTGCAGAATTCAGTAATATCGCGTATCAACCGTAATGAAACCAATATTGCCGATGATTACTTTATGACTGTTTTGCAGAGAAGCCTCGAAATTGCTAAAGAAACCGAAGGTGCTTTTGATCCCACAGTGGGGCCGTTGGTTAATGCCTGGGGATTTGGCTTCCAGGAAAGGAAGCAGATGACCCCGGCAGTGATTGACAGCTTGAAGAGAATTACCGGGTATCAGAAAGTTACCATGCAGGGTAACCGGATCGTAAAAGAAATTCCTGAGATTCA
>SLOR01000254.1 GCA_007132395.1 Bacteroidales bacterium | reverse complement strand
GAGATTTTCCTCGCCTGTGTATTTTACCATACCCAGTGAAGCCTGATCAAAAAGTAGTTTATTGACCAGCAAGGTACGCCGGGTAAAGGAAATACTATTTACATCGAACACCAGCCTTTTGGCGTAAAGCAAAGGATTCTCTCTTTGATCATGCACTGTAATATCTTCCAGCACCAGGTTCATGAACCAGGTAACATTTACCCCACCCACACTCACACGGGCATCCAACTCATGCGACAAATAATCAGCGGCCTTGCCGGCAAGCCAGGTTTGTACACCTGAGCTCCGTAAAGCAACATACAGCAGTGAGGGTAACAATACCATCACAAAGACCGTGAGCAATACTATGTAACGTGTTTTTTTAATAACTTTGCGGCTTTAATTGAATCAACGTGCAAATCACACGAATGTTACAGACTATGCGGGTTGGCCGGGTCTATTTGTTATTGTTTAATACACAATCAGGCCACCCTGAAAGGCTGTAAGAATTTCATAAATAAAAATAATAGTATGGATACATATATTCTGGCCATTGAATCCTCCTGCGACGACACCTCTGCTGCCGTTTTGAAAAACACCAAAATTCTTGCCAATGTAATTGCCAATCAGGATGTTCACAAATTTTATGGAGGTGTTGTGCCCGAGCTGGCCTCAAGGGCACATCAACAAAACATCATACCTGTAATCCACAGAGCCTTAGATATTGCAAAGATAAACAAAAATCAGCTGAATGCCGTAGCTTTTACCAACGGGCCGGGGCTTCTGGGCTCCTTGCTGGTAGGGGCTTCCTTTGCAAAATCATTCTCCATGGCATTAAATATTCCGCTTATCGAAGTAAATCATATGCATGCGCACATTCTGGCACATTTCATTGACGACCCCCAACAACCGAAAAAGCCTGAATTTCCGTTTCTCTGTCTTACCGTATCAGGTGGTCACACACAAATTATGCTCATCAATGATTATTTCGACATGAAGGTAATAGGGCAAACCATCGATGATGCAGCAGGAGAAGCTTTTGATAAAACAGCCAAAATCATGGGACTGCCCTACCCCGGTGGCCCGCTTATAGACAAATGGGCCAAAGAAGGAAACCCTCATGCCATTAAATTCCCCCACCCCAACATCCCGGGGCTCGATTTTTCCTTTAGTGGCTTAAAAACTTCCGTGCTTTATTTCCTGCGCGATCAACTTAAGAACAACCCCGACTATATAGAGCAAAATAAGGCCGACCTTTGCGCATCAGTGCAGCATACCATCATCGAAATTCTCATGAAGAAATTGCGCAAGGCAGCCAAAGAAACCGGTATCAACCATGTAGCCATCGCGGGGGGCGTTTCGGCCAACTCCGGCCTCAGAAATGCCATGGTGCAGGAAAAGGAGAAATCGGGATGGGATGTGTACATTCCGAAATTTGAATACAGCACTGATAATGCAGCTATGATTGCCATTACCGGGTATTTCAAATATCTGAATAAGGATTTCGCCAATCAGCAGCTAACCCCTTTTACCAGATACAGCGAATAAAACGCAACCCCAATTAACAACTGCAACCCCTGCAAGTTATTAAAATAACCTTGCCCGTTACTTTTTCTCTTTTGTTTCAGAAGAAAAAGCAGCGGATGCATAGTTATTTTTTTCGTTTTTTCCAAATTATATTCTGAAATATTTTTTTTCATATATTTTCTGACCCCCTGTAGTTTTTTAGCTAATTTCGACCCGAATAACCCTATCAACCCTTATATACCATGCGTATCAAAAGAATTCCCCACCCGCAACCGGAAGCTGCTGTTATAGAAAATCCGGTGGATTTATCCCTTATGGATGCTCTTATTGAAAAATACAAGAGCAAAAAAGGCAATCTGATTCCTTTGCTGCAAGGGGTACAAGAACTTTACGGATTTATTCCCCGGGAAGCATTTTTCAAGCTAAACGTGGAAGCAGGACTGGAACTTAATGAAATGTATGGCGTGGCAACCTTTTATGCACAGTTTCGTTTAAGCCCGGCCGGTAAGCACATCATCAAAATGTGCCATGGTACGGCTTGCCACGTGCAGAGTGTAACGGCCATTACCGATGAACTGCTCGACATGCTCAATATCAAAGACGGAGAAACCACCGAAGATAAAATCTTTACCCTGGAAACCGTAGCTTGCCTGGGCTGCTGCTCCCTGGCACCTGTTATGATGATAGGAGAAGAAACCTACGGTAAACTTACACCCCGCGAAGCAGCGAAAATTGTAAAAGAAATCAAGCGAAAAGAAAGCCTTACATAATCAGGAAGTGTAGCCAGATATATAAAAAAGCCTTTTCCTGATTTCCCATAAATAAAATTTTTCATCCATGAGTAAAACAACAGTAATTGTAGGCCTGGGGAGTTGCGGGTTAGCTGCTGGAGCAGCCAAAACCTTTGAAGAATTTCAACGCATAAAACAATCCGACAAACTGGATTTCCAGGTAAAGAAAACCAGTTGTATTGGCATGTGCTTTCGCGAACCCCTGGTGGAAATTATCGACGATTCCGGCAAGTATTTGTATGGCAACGTGGATGTAGCGCGCGTGGACGAGATTATAGAGAAGCACATTAAAAACTTCTCACCCATCCCCGATTACATCATACAGTCGCCCAAGCATAAATCAGAGGATGCCTCTTTTTTTGAAGGACAGGTAAAAATTGCCTTACGCAATTGTGGATACATCGATCCTGAAAACATTGAAGAATACGAGGAAAGAGAGGGATACAAGGCGATGCAAAAAATTTCCGGCGGTAACATTTCACCCGACAAAGTAATACAAAGTGTCCTGGAAAGTGGAATCCGTGGCAGGGGCGGCGGCGGTTTTCCGGCAGGCATGAAATGGAAGTTTGCCCGCAACAACGATTCCTCTCAAAAATATGTGATATGCAATGCCGATGAAGGAGACCCCGGCGCTTTCATGGATCGCTCCATACTGGAAGGCGACCCCCATAGCGTAATTGAAGGGATGATAATCTGCGGATATGCCATTGGTGCATCTGATGGATACATTTACTGCCGTGCCGAATACCCCCTGGCCATCAAAAGGCTGAATATTGCCCTTGAACAGGCCCGGGACAAAGGCTACCTTGGCAAGGACATTTTTGGAATCCCTGGCTTCAGCTTTAACATAATCATCAAAGAAGGAGCGGGCGCATTTGTTTGCGGAGAAGAAACCGCCCTCATTGCCTCCATAGAAGGAGAACGCGGAATGCCACGGCGCCGCCCTCCTTTTCCTGCTGAGAGTGGTTTGTGGAAACATCCTACCAACATCAACAACGTGGAAACCCTTGCCAATATCCCCTGGATTATCAATAAAGGAGCAGCACAATACGCCGGCTATGGCACCGAAAAAAGCAAGGGCACCAAGGTTTTTGCCCTAACCGGAAAAATTAAGCATGGGGGATTGGTGGAAGTACCCATGGGAATTACTATCAAAGACATTATCTACAAACTGGGAGGCGGCATTGCCGGCGACAAGAAATTTAAAGCGGTGCAGCTGGGAGGCCCCTCGGGTGGATGCATCCCCGAGTACCTTTCGCACACCATCGTAGATTACGACAGCGTAAACGCCACGGGAGCCATTATGGGCTCAGGAGGAATGGTGGTAATGGACGAAACTACCTGCGTGGTGGATGTGGCCCGGTTTTTCCTTGACTTTACCCAGAAAGAAAGCTGCGGAAAGTGTACCTTCTGCCGGCTGGGCACCAAGCGCATGCTGGAAATTCTTACCCGCATTACTGAGGGAGAAGGCCACGAAAAAGATATTGAAACCCTTGAAGAACTCGCGCATACTATTAAGGACAGCTCGCTTTGCGGGCTGGGACAAACCGCACCCAATCCTGTACTTACCACTTTGAAGTATTTCAGGGATGAATACGAAGCACATATCCGCGACAAAAAATGCCCCGCCCTGTCGTGCAAAAAATTACTTACCTATGAGGTAAATCCTGAAAATTGCACGGGCTGTACAGCATGTGCAAGGGGCTGCCCGGTGAATGCCATTGAAGGCGAAAAGAAAAAAACACACTTTGTCCATCAGGATATTTGCATAAAATGCGGCGTATGCTTTACCAAATGTAAATTTAAAGCCATACAGCTATCCTGATATTTCACATTCTATTTTTGCACAGTTGTCAATCTGTCTTAAAGCAGAAAAAAAGCCACTATAATGAGTAAACTCAACATAATCATCAACGGAAAGATTGTTCAGGGCCATCGGGGCGAATCCATTCTTGACTTATCGCGCAGGCTCAGTATCGATATTCCGACCCTTTGCCACGACCCTCGCCTGGAGCCTTTTTCCTCCTGCTACCTGTGCGTTGTGGAGGTGGAAGGCATGCGTGGCCTGCAGCCTGCCTGTTCAACCCAAATCACCGAGGGGATGCGTATCGAGACCGAAAATCCAAGGGTGGTAAAATCGCGAAAGTTTGCCCTGGAACTTATGGTGAGTAACCATTACGCCGATTGCGTGGCCCCCTGCAAGGAAACCTGCCCCGCCGGAGTGGATGTGCAGGGATACATAGCCCTCATTAACCAGGGAAAACACCGTGAAGCCACGGGTCTTATCAAGAAGACCAATCCCCTGCCGGCCATCTGCGGAAGGGTCTGCGTGAGGCCCTGCGAAGTGGCTTGCCGCAGAAACCTTGTGGAAGGCGTAGGCGTGGGCATTGACTACCTCAAACGCTATACCTCCGATATCGACCTCGCTGCTGAAAACCGTTTTATACCGGAGCAAAAACCCGCAACAGGTAAAAAAGTAGCTATTATCGGCGCCGGCCCCGGGGGACTTTCGGCAGCCTATTTCCTGGCCTGCGAAGGACACCACACCGAAATTTTTGAAGCCAGTCCCCATCCGGGAGGAATGCTCAGGTATGGTATACCTCCTTACCGCCTGCCCAATGACATTATTGACAAGGAGGTGGAAGGCATTACGGCTCTGGGCGTAAAAATCCATTACAACATGAAGCTGGGCGACAACCTGTCGTACAAGCAGCTAAAAGAAGATTTTGACGCGGTAATCCTGGCTATTGGTTCGCAAAACGGTACACGAATCGGCTGCGAAGACGATGATGCAGGCAATATCTTTTCAGGAATCGACTTTTTGCGCAACATGGAAATGACGGGGCAGCAGTATGACTTTTCAGGAAAAAAAGTTGCAGTAATAGGAGGCGGCAACACAGCTATGGACTGCTGCCGCACTGCCATGCGCTGCGGTTCAACAGATGTAACCGTACTCTACAGGCGTACCGAAAAGGAAATGCCTGCCAACCCCATTGAAATTCACGAATCAAAACTGGAAAATATACAGTACCAGTTCCTCACAGCACCTGCCCGCGTAAATAAAGATGAAAACGGGAACCTGAAGTCCCTTACCTGCTATAAAATGGAGCTGGGAGAGCCGGATGCTTCAGGCAGAAGAAGACCCGTAAAAGTGGAAGGGTCTGAATTTACCATAGAGCTGGATTACATCCTTGCTGCCATAGGTCAAAAAACCGTCGTTAACTTTATTGAAAACATTAGTGAGTTTGCAGGAGAAGAGCTACGTCTCAACAAATGGGGAGATATTGATGCCAACCCCAAAACCCTGCAAACCTCCATTGACAATGTGTTTGCCTGCGGCGACGGGGTTACCGGACCCGCTACACTTATCGAAGCCATTGCCCAGGCAAAACTCGCCGCACAAAGCTGTAATAAATACCTGCACGGGCAGCAGATAACTCCCCCCGACTTTGAATTTATCAGCCGGAAAGATAGCTTCAGTGAGCAAACCTCATCTGATTACAGGGAATACTTCGAGCACCAGCAAAGAGAGGAAATGCCTACCATGGAACCTGGCACACGCAAAAACTTCAAAGAGGTGGAGCTGGGCTACTCTCCGGAGCAAGCCTTGACCGAAACCTTACGATGCCTTGAGTGCGGCTGCTCTGAATACTATACCTGCGACCTGAAAAAACACTCCACCCGCTACCAGGCAGAACAAAAGAGATTCAGCGGCGATTACCAGAAATTTCATGTGGATTTTTCACATCCGCGCATTGAAATCGATAATAACAAATGTATCCTTTGCGGCAGGTGTGTTAGAATATGTAAAGAAGTGGTAGGAGCCAACGCACTGGGTTTTGTAAACCGTGGTTTCGATACCTTTATCGCGCCGAGTATGGCCGAAAAACTGCAGGACACCCACTGCGAATCCTGCGGTATGTGTATTTCAACCTGCCCTACAGGAGCTATTACCGAGAACGTACCCTTCAAAGCAGGCCCTCTTGCACTGGAAAGCTTCACCTCCATATGCAGCTACTGCTCAGTGGGGTGTCAGGTGGAATACCATCACAAGTCAGGATTCGTTACCCGTGTGTCAGGCAGTAAAGGATTTGTAAACAAAGAGGGAAACATTTGCGGGCTACCCCGTTTTGGCTACTATTACCTCAACAACAAAAACCGGATAACCCAACCCCTTTTAAAGAAAGACGGAAGCTTCTCCCCCATTTCTTTTAATGAGGCCTACGAAATCATTTCCACAAAAATCAAAGAGGTAAAGGCCGGTGAAAATGCATTTTACGCGGGAGCCCGACTTTCCAATGAGGAAATTTACCTGATACAGAAGCTGGCACGTGCCGGGGCAAAAACCCATAACATTTCCAGCTTTCACTATATGGAAAGAGGAGGCGGGTATCATGACAACAGCCTGGAAAATGTTCCCTTCAGCCAGCTCTCCAAAGCTACCCATATGTACTTGCTGGGAAGTGATGTAAACAAAGAAAACGGTGTTGCCGGTTTCTGGCTTTTCAACCATTCGTTCAGGGAAGGGACTCCCCTCACCCTGATTACAGAAAAGGCGAAAAGCAGTATGGAGCATAAAGCAGGTGAAATCATCCGCATTAAATCCTATTACGCTTTTGTTAAGGCAGTAACAGGATTTATCCTCAGAGAAGGACTGGAAAACCGGATTTACCTCGACGACCACTGCCCTGACTTCGAAAGCTACAGGGAGAAAGTGCTGGCAGAAGACCAGAACCATTGGATTAAGGAGAGTGGGTGCAGCAAGGAAGTGATTGAACAGTTTGCACGTTCGTACAATCAGGAGCAGCACGCGGTGCTTGTTTTTGCTGAAAAGAATGTGAGTGCCAACACAAGTATAGAACTGCGCAGCCTGGCACTTATTACCGGCAAAACCGGCAAAACAGCCTCAGGACTTATTGCTCTGAAAGAAAAAAACAACGCGCAGGGTCTCTTTGACATGGGCGGTTGTGCGGCCCTTTCGGTGGGCGGACAAAACATTAACAATCCCGATGTTTTAAACCAGCTGGAAGAACAATGGCAAACGCAACTCCCCTACGATTTTGAAACCAACCAAATGGATTTACTCAAAAACGGTAAACTGAAAAACCTGTTTATCTTTGGAGAAGACCCTATAGGTACAACCATTGACAAGGAAAAAATAACCCCCAAGCTTGAGCAGGCATCTTTTGTTATGGTGCAGGATTATTTTTTAACTCAAACAGCGCAACTTGCAACCCTGGTAATGCCTGCCAGCCTTCCCTTTGAAACAGGCGGCAGCTTTACCAATACACAAAAATGCATACAGCAGTTTGCAAAAGAACTTGAGGGCGGGCCTGAAAATAACAGTTTTGAGCAGCTCCGGCATCTGCATGAAGCACTGGACCTGAAGGCCGACTATGAAAGCCCTGCAGATGTAATGCTTGAGGCGGCTTCGCTGCTGCAGAAAATGCCATCCGGGGATAAAGTCAGAGAACTATCGCACACTTCGGCAGACAACAGGCAACTGCTCTACAATGCCGGCTGCGATAGTTTGCAACAACAACAGGAAAGCTAGAAACTTAAAACATAAATTATGGAAAAATTTAAAACAATCGATGAGATTCTGGATTTTGCCATGAAGTCGGAACAAGAGGCTGTGGATTTTTACACCCAGCTTGCCACGCAGATGAAAAATCAGCAGATAAAAGAAACATTCCTGCAGTTTGCTCAAGAAGAGGTGGGACATAAAGCCCGGTTGCAAAGGATTAAAGATGAAAGACTATTTGACCTTTCAGACGAAAAAATCCAGGATTTAAAAATTTCGGATTATACGGTACCGGTAAAACCCAATCCGGACATGGATTATGCTGAAGCCCTGCTCCTGGCCATGAAGAAAGAAAAAGCAGCCTTCAAGCTCTACACAAAACTTTCCGAAAGAACGGATAATACCGAACTGAAAGCCGTTTTCCAGAACCTGGCCGTGGAAGAATCAAAGCATAAATTGCGTTTTGAGCTCGAGTACGACGAATATGTTTTACGAGAAAATTAATTAGCCATAAAACAAAGGCGGCCTCCTGAACAGGGGCCGCCTTTTTTGTGTCAGTCAAAACACTAACATTAAATCACCAATACAACAAAACAATTTTCTTTTTCAATTCTTATAATGTACTAATGCCATTACAGGTTGTTTTGTTCAAAGTATTGTGGAATTATCTTGTTTTAATAGTGCAGCCAATAGCTCGGGTAACTGTTGGGTCGGGAGTTTTGCCATTCTTTACCGCATGGATGGCATTGGCCAGATAACGCACCTCAACAGCACCGGCATCCTGATAGTTATCATCAATAGCACCAATGTAAGCCAATCTCAAATCACTACCATCTCTTTTTACAAGGAAAACATGGGGGGTACGTGTTGCTCCAAATTTGGGGTAAACACTCTGGTCAGCATCGAGCACATAGGGGAAAGGGAAATTCTTTTCCTGTGCACGTACCTGCATAAGGCTATAGGAATCCTGGGGTTGGGCAATGGAGTCATTGGGGTTAATAGCGATTACCGGAAATCCCTTGGGGGCAAATTCGTTGTGCAATTCAATCATTCTGTCTTCGTAGGCAACTACATAAGGGCAGTGGTTGCAGGAAAAGATAAGGATAAACCCTTCGGCATCTACATAATCTGACATAGACACATACCTACCGTCAACATTCAGCAAGCGGAAATCTTCAACTTTGTCACCTATCTCATAGCCTTGAGCGAAAGCTGTTACCGACAGGAATAATACACTTAATAATAATCCCATTTTTTTCATTTTAGTAAGGTTTTGGTTTCTAATAATTGATTAATTAATCAAGGGTAGAATTATTTCTTCGAGTTCTTCGAAATTAAATTCTCGTTCATAAAAGGCTCTGTGCCCTTTGGTGTAAACCAGGGTTGCTGGTATTGCTCCTGTCCACTTTTCACTTACCATTGGAATCCACCTGTTGGAACGGGGATCATTGAGTAAAACCACTTCAGCCTGCATGTTCATTCTTTCAATAAAGGGAACTACCCTGTTTTCAATCTGGGTAACAAAATCCAGGCTTACAAACAGTACCTTCACCTTATCATCCTTATACATTTCCTGCAATTTTTCAAAGTAAGGAATTTCCTTTACACAGGGAGCACACCATGTGGCCCAGAAATTTACTACATACACCGAATCGGTTTCCTGGTATAATCGGGGTTCAAACTCTTCAAATGTATAAACCTTTACAGGCCCGTTATCTTGGGCAGATAACGGTAAAACAATACTTATCAAAGCAATAAAAAACAAGATTAGGGGGAGTCGTGATATCATACATTGGGTCAGTTTAGCCTGCGAAGCATTTAATATTCTGATTGTTACATGCAAAAAAGGCACTTTCACCTGTAACGTTTCAAACACCAATTTAAACAAGATTTACAAATAAAGGTTTACAAATCTTTATAAATTGATTTTTTTTAACAGTTTATCCGTGATTTCAGCCTGTATGGATAAGTATATGACAAAAAAAGAGGGCTGGCTCAAAACGCTATTCCGTTCGTTGAGCCTGGCGAAATGACACCTGCACATAAATAATCAGGTACCCGCTTCGGCAGGCTCAGCGTGCGGAAAATAACAGATTTTGAGGCAGCCCCTAATGCAGAAATTATAACGGTAGCTTACTTATTTTGCATAAGCTACGGCGCGTGTTTCTCTGATAACGGTGATTTTAATCTGGCCGGGATAGGTCATTTCCGTCTGAATTTTTTTAGATAAATCGTAAGAAATCTGTTCTGCTTCTTTATCGGTAATCTTCTCACTTCCTACAATTACTCTCAGCTCTCTACCAGCCTGTATGGCATAGGTTTTCACCACACCGGGGTAAGATAGCGCCAACTCTTCCAGGTCGTTCAAACGCTTGATATAGGCTTCCACAACTTCTCTTCTTGCGCCTGGACGTGCACCTGAAATAGCATCGCACACCTGGATGATGGGCGAAATAAGGTTATCCATTTCTATTTCTTCGTGGTGCGAACCAATAGCATTGCATATTTCAGGCTTTTCCTTATACTTTTCAGCCAGCTTCATACCCAGAAGTGCGTGCGGCAAATCGGGTTCATTATCGGGCACTTTACCTATATCGTGCAGTAAAGCGGCTCTTTTGGCCAGTTTGGTATTAAGGCCAAGCTCTGCTGCCATGGTAGCGGCAAGGTTGGCTACTTCTTTAGAGTGCTGTAAAAGATTCTGCCCGTAAGATGAACGGTATTTCATTTTCCCTACCAGGCGAATCAATTCATGGTGCATACCATGAATCCCCAGGTCGATAGTGGTCCGTTTACCGATTTCCAGAATCTCCTGGTCAATTTGTTTTTTGGTTTTTGCCACCACCTCTTCAATGCGTGCGGGGTGAATACGACCATCGGTAACAAGTTTGTGCAGTGATAAGCGTGCGATTTCGCGCCTTACAGGATCGAAGCCACTAAGGATAATAGCTTCAGGGGTATCATCTACGATAATTTCAACTCCGGTAGCAGCTTCCAGGGCACGGATATTGCGGCCCTCACGACCAATCACCCTACCTTTAATTTCATCGTTTTCAATGGGGAAAACAGAAACAGAATTTTCGATAGCTACTTCAGTAGCAGTACGCTGAATAGACTGAACCACAATCTTTTTCGCTTCCTTATTGGCAGACATTCTGGCCTCCTCCATAATATCCTTGACGAAGGTTTGAGCATCAGATTGGGCTTCTTCCTTAAGGGTTTCAATAAGCTGGGTTTTGGCTTCATCTACCGACATGCCGCTGATGGATTCTAGCTGTTCCAGCTGCTGTTTGTAGGACTTGTCAAGGTCGGTCTGTTTTTTATTGAGAATTTCCAGTTGCTGGTTTAGGTTTTCTTTTATCAGCGCCGTTTCTTTTTGCTTACGGTTAAGCTCTTCAAGCTTTTGATTCAGAGCCGTTTCTTTTTGCTTAACGCGGCTCTCACTGGCGGAAATCTGACCATTTTTTTCATTAACATATTTCTCGTGTTCAGATTTTAGCTGAAGGAATTTTTCCTTGGCCTGAAGGATTTTTTCCTTTTTAATGACTTCGGCTTCTACACGTGCTTCTCTGAGTTCCTGCTGACTTTTCTTTTCAAGGGCTTTTCTTAAAAAGGTTGTTGCAGCCAGAATACCAATAGCTATAGAAACCGGAGCAATAACAATGATAGTTATTATATCCATTTTATTATCAGATTTATATTAGTAATATATTAAAAAAAAAGAAACCCGCAATTAATTCTAAGGTTTATATGAAACCCCAATATACAT
>SLOR01000273.1 GCA_007132395.1 Bacteroidales bacterium | reverse complement strand
TCAAAAAAACCTTTACTTTGATATATCAAAAAAATCGTGTTATGAACAATCTTTTAAACGAAAAATCAGTAGCGATAGTTTTCCTGGCCCTGATTTTAACTTTGCACACCATGTCAGCATCGGCCCAAACCCTGCGATTCACCCTATTACACACCAGCGACGAACACAGCGTACTCACCCCACTGCCGGCGGTAGATTATCACCCCGAAAAAGCCAGTCCTTCCCTGGGTGGTTTTGCCCGATTATCGGGTTTTGTGAATCAGGTGCGCGGGCAAAAGGGCGACGAACCCGTGCTTTTGTTATCCTCAGGCGATTTTATCGGGGGCTCACCTTATGCGTGGCTTATCCTTGAAGGCTATTCGCCGGAAATTGAACTCATGAAAGAAATCGGGTATGACGCCGCAACCATTGGTAATCATGAGTTTGACTATGGCCCCGACATATTGGCCCATTACTTTTTACGCTCCGGATACCCCAGTGCACATGAGGATCTTCCCCTGCTGGCAGCCAACCTGAAAATCCCCGACGGTCATAGCCTGCATGAAGTGGGTTTGCTGCCTAACACAATCCTTGAACTCTCCAATGGTCTCAAGATAGGATTATTTGGCCTGCTGGGAACCGATGCTTATGCTGTAGCACCTTATGCCGAGCCTGTTTCCATTATTGAGCCCCTTGAAGTTGCAAGACAACAAGCCATTGCCCTGCAGGAAAAAGGTGCGGACATCATCATTGCCCTATCCCACTCTGGCGTAAGAGAAGACAGAGAGATTGCCGCTGCACTTGACAATGTGCATATTATACTGGGCGGCCACGACCATTTCCAGAACCAGGAACCCGAGCTCATCAACCAAACCCTCCTTATGCACAGCAGCTATTACCTGCAATATGTAGGAATGATGGAGCTGGAATTTGACACCCAAACCGGAAACCTGCAACTGCTCAACAAGGCCAACAACAATCCTTTCCAGATTGCCCTGGATGACAGCATTGAGGAGAACCCTGCCATAAGAGAACGGGTGGACGAATACACGCAAAAACTCAATGATTTCGTGTATGACTTTTCAGAAGGCTTATTCACCGATGTGAATGCACAGATAATGCAATCGGACTTTCCCCTGGTAAAAGAACGCAATTTTGTAGAAACCACCGTGGGTAATTTCGTGGTGGATGCCATGCGCCTGGAAACCGAAAAGCTGCTCAACCAGCGCGTAGATATTGCCATACAGGCCAACGGGGTTATTCGTGGCAACATTATTCCCGGTACCCAGTCATGGTCAGAAGGGAAAGTATCTTTCATGGATCTTGTAACCATCGCCGGGCTTGGCTCAGGGCCCGACGAAAAAGCCGGTTACCCCATGGTTTCGGTTTATATTACAGCGCAGGAAGTGTATAACATGCTGGAGGTGGCAGGGCTGCTCTCCACCCTTATGGGCGACATGTACTTTTTGCAAATGTCGGGCCTGCAATACACTTTCGACCCCGGCAAGATAACCTGGCTCACCATTCCTTTTGCCAATATTCCCGTACCCGCCTACCGTTCGGTGCGCGATGTCAATCTGTTCACAGGACAGGGCATACAGCATGAAGGCGGATATGAGCCTCTGGAACAGGATGCCCCCGGACTATTTCACCTGGTTTCCGATTATTATCTTACTTCCTTCCTGCCCATGATAGGCGACATCTTGCCACGCCTGAAAATTGTGCTTAAAGACAGCGAAGGCCGGCCCCTTGAACTGGAGAATACCATTATCATTGAAAACGGACGGGAGTTTAAGGTTTGGGAAGCAGTAGCCCGCTACGCGGTATCTTTTTCCAAAGAGCCCGACGGATTGCCCCAAATGCCGGAAGCTTATCGTGACACGCAAAACCGGATTGTGGAAGAGAAAGGCATACCACTGAAAATGTGGGCGTGGCCTGCCATCGTGCTGCTTTTGGGAGGTGTTGGCTTTGGGGTATATGCGCTCATAAGGCGATTAAGGAGGAAAAATCGCAGGTAACGCAAGATCTTGAAGAACATTCCTACCACAATTGTATATGGCTTGTAATTCAAATTGTGAGATTGCGAATTCAAAAATGTGGCTAAAGCCGAATCAATATAGCTCCTGACGACCGTTGGCTAAAGCCAACGGCAATAGATAAACCTCAGAAATCCATTGCTGTCAGCTGAAGCTGATGGTTTGCAAATGGCCCCTATATCAAAGGAATTCAGCCCCGTTGAAACAGAAAGCAAATCACAGATAATCAGATTTCTTTTTTATCCGCTTCCTTTAGTTCCTTTAAAACATTCTGTACCTCGTTTTCGGTGGAGTTGAGGGTTTTTCTGCAAAAGCGAATCAGCTCCGAAGCGCGTTTTACCTTTTCCGAAAGCGCATCCACGCTGATTTCGGCGTTTTCTATCTCCTGGACGATTTGCTCCAGTTCTTCTATGGCCTGGGTGTAGTTCATAGCTTGCAATTATTTATGTCAAACATACAAAAGGCAAATGGATTTGCAAAAAGAACACTTCTGCTTCCAGAAAAATTTTTGTCAATACGTTTACACCCTGCCTTCTGCTATTTTTCTGCCGCACATTGCCCTGCCAGCCAGCCTGTGGAAAAAGCGATCTGCAGGTTGAAACCACCCGTATTGCCATCAAGGTCTATCACCTCACCGGCAAAGTACAACCCTTTTACCAGCTTCGACTCCATGGTTCTGGACTGGATTTCTGTGGTGGGAATGCCTCCGGCCGTGATAATGGCTTCTTTGTATCCCGGGTGGCCGGTTACCACAAAACGAAAATCTTTCATCAGAAGCAGAATGCGCCTGCGGTCTTTACCGCTGAGTTGATTGCAGAGTTTTTTTCCATCCAGCTGTAGCAACTCCAGAAAAACAGGAATCAGACTGGAGGGCAGCCATAGTTTGAAGATATTTTCCAGCTGCTTTTTTCCGTGCTCGTTCAAGTCGCGCAGCAGGCGGGCATCAAGTTTTTGCTCATCCAGGGCAGGCTTCAGGTCAATGGCGATTTCTACCTTGTGCCCTTTGGCTTGTTCTTCTACTACGTGGCGACTCAGGGTAAGCGTGATGGGTCCGGTGAGGCCATAATGGGCAAACATCAGCTCTCCGAATTCTTCCCTGCTCTTTTTACCGTTTACCCACACCACGGCATTTACATTTTTCAGCCCCAGCCCCTGCAGCCTGCCGGCAATATCACCCTCTGTAACCAGGGGCACAAGGGCCGGCTGTGGTGGCGTAATGGTATGACCGGCCTGCTTCGCCAGCGCGTAGCCTTCGCCCGTAGAACCTGTTGCCGGATAGGACTTTCCACCGGTGCAAATTATTACATTGGCCGCAAATAACTCTTGCCGCCCTCTATCGGAGAGGGCCACAATACCTTTCACCTGCCCCTCTTCAACTATGAGTTCGTTAACTCGTGTATTGAAAATGATGTCAATATTTTTTCGACCCATCCATTCCAGCAGGGCACGCAGTACATCTTTGGCATCGTTGCTCACCGGAAAAACGCGGGAGCCCCTTTCGGTGGTGGTTTCCACTCCCCTGTCGTGGAGGATTTGCAGGATATCGTCTTTAAAAAAAGCGCCAAAGGCATGTTTGAGGAACTTCCCCCTTGGAAATATATTTTGCCAGTACACAGCATGCGGTGCATCGTGGGTGATGTTGCAACGCCCTTTACCGGTAATAAGCAATTTGCGCCCGGCCTGACGCATCTTTTCTACCAACAGTACCTTTGCTCCCTGTTGTGCGGCCCTCCCGGCGGCCATAATGCCTGCCGGGCCTGCGCCGATTACGATTACATCCCACTGTTGTACCTGACTTCCCATACATTGAAATTTTGGGCAAAAGTACGGAATAATCGTGGATGTCACATGTTCATCAATGAGGGAAAACCTTGATAAGTCAGAATTACTTCATCAAAGAAGGGAAGTTGAAGAACTACATTTTTTTAATCACAAGGCAAGGTGAAAACAAAAACAAAACATTCTGAACCCTGTGCTATCTTTCGGACTCAGGAATAGGCCATAAGGGCGAAAAGATATACTTTTGCAATACTGTTTCGGCAATTTCGGAGTATCCGTACAATCAGATATAAAACAACAGGTCAATGCTGTTTATATTGTGTGAAGGAGGCCTGTCCCCGGGCTGTGTATCAGCTGAGCCTCACCTGCATAAAAAATTCAAATCTATTTTTATCTTTTTTATACCATGATATGCCCCTTGTGCAATAGCACCATTAGCCTGAAGAAAAGCAAGAAATTCTTTGAATGTGGCCATTGCAAGGCTATTGTAAAGGATCCTGTATACTACTACTCTGGAGAAGCTGAAGAGCGTCGGTATAAAGCCCATAACAATGATGTAAATGATGTAAGGTACCAAAAGTTTACTTCTCCCATCACGGAACATGTGCTGCAAAATTTTCTGCCTGAACATAAAGGCCTTGATTTTGGCTGTGGCACCGGCCCCGTTATCTCAAAAATGCTCACAGACAGGAATTACACTGTTTTTTTATATGACCCCTTTTTCGCCCCAAACGAGGAGGCGCTTGAGCAAACCTATGATTATATTTTCAGCTGCGAAGTGTTTGAGCACTTCTATTATCCCCGTAAGGAAATTACCATGCTGGAAAAAATGCTCAAACCCGGTGGGAGTTTATTAATTATGACCCTTTTGTATAATGATGAAATAGATTTCTCCCGCTGGTCCTATACCAATGACCCCACCCACGTGTTTTTCTATCGAGAGGAAACCATACAATACATTGCCCAAGAATTTGGGTTCGATTATCAATTATTCCCGGGACGATTGATTCAGTTAAAGAAAAAATTCCCATTGTAGGCCCGCACGGCCCTGCGGGCCTACGGAATACGGCCGTGCGGGCCTACGGAATCAAACCATACGCATCGCTGCCTTCACCCCATCGGCGGCGCTGGAAATAATACCCCCGGCATAACCGCTACCCTCACCAACGATATAAAGGTTTTCAAATCCTGTGCACAGCCCTGTTTCTTCGCGCAACACCTGAATGGGTGCCGAGGTTTTACTTTCCAGCCCGATGAGATTGCCATCTTCGAAGTTGCGTATTTTCCGTTTAAAATCCAGCAGGCCTGAGCGCAAAGCGTTTACTACATTAGCAGGAAGCATTTCCCACAGGGGGGCAGGCTTCAGCCCCAGCGGATAGCTGCTCTGAAGATGACTGTTGCGCAGCTTGCCCTCCAGAAAGTCCGGGATACTACAGGATGGGGCGGTGTAGCCCTGGGAAAATTCATAAAACTGCCGCTCCAGGGTTTCTACCATGTTGAGGGCCTCCAATGCCGATACTTCTTTGCCGGCCAGCTCACTGGGGTGTAAACCTGCTACACAGGCGGCATTGGCAAATTGCCCATCGCGCTTGTAAAAGCTCATGCCATTGACAATATTCGTATGGGCATAGGCCGTGGCGGGCACCACCATGCCACCAGGACACATACAGAAAGAGTACACCTGGTGTTTGCCGTCGCCGGGCGAAGTAAGGCGATATTCGGCGGCCTTTACCCCGGGGAGCTTTCTTTTGCCCCACTGGGCTAGGTTAATGATTTCCTGTGGATGTTCCATACGGCTTCCGATGGCAAAGTTCTTGGCCCGGAACTGCACCCCGCGGCCTATCAACATGCGATAGGTTTCATAGGCCGAATGCCCGGGGGCAATAAAAACGGCATCAGCATTGATGCCGCCACCGGAGGTAATGGCTTCCACCACCCTGCCCTCCTTTACCACAATATCTTCCAGCAGGGTTTCAAACAGCATCTCGCCACCCAGCTCATGGTATTGCTGACGCAGGTTTTTTACGATGCGGATAAGATTGTCGGTGCCAAGGTGTGGGTGGGTCATATATACTATCTCTTCCGGTGCACCCGCTTCTATATAGCTGTTGAGGATAAATTGCCGTTCTTTGGAAATGTGCTTGGAACGGGAGGTAAGTTTTCCATCAGAGAAAGTGCCCGCTCCTCCTTCGCCAAAGGCATAGTTGTTACGGGGGTCGAATGCGCCGCCCCGCTCAAAGGTTTGAATGGAGCGGTTGCGGGCAAGTACTTCTGAGCCACGCTCCACAAGAGTGGTTTGAAAACCGGCCTTTTGCAGCACCAGGGCACAGAAAAACCCCGCCGGACCGCTACCCACCACCAGCACTTTTTGTTTTCTGTTTTTGTAAGGAATATCTAAGGTTTCCTGCAGGGGCATGTCGCCCCCTTTGATTTCATCGGAAACCACAGCCACCCGCAACAGCCAGTGTATATTGCTTTTGTTGCGTGCATCCAGGCTTTTGCCTTCTACCTGGAAGGAAAACTGCCGTATTTTGAGCTGTCGGGCAATCATTTGCCGCAGCATGGCATCGTTGTAGGATGTAGGTGCTTTGAGGGAGATTTGTGTATAGCCCATAGTTTTGATTTGTTATTATACAAAAATAGAACTTTCGCGGCTATGCCTTCAGGAAATGTTCAACCCCATTACATCCCTCCCAATGTGCGTACGAAAGTGGACACTTTGTGATCGCAACCACTCATTATTGTTCCTTATCAAGGAAATCTTTTCGTTATTTTCCCTTGTGAATACTGAAGCCTAACCATTGGCACACTTTATGATAATTACATATTTATCATAGGAAAATTTTCGGGTGGGTTTTGTCCGGGAAAAAGTTCAGGAAAACAATAAAAGGGAAATTGACTAATTCTACCATAACACCTGTAAACAACAGTTAATCAAAACTTAAAAAATTATCCGATATGAAAAAAAACTTTATACTTTTCGCACTGGCAGCACTACTCCTGCCCTTTAATCTACTCAGCGCACCCTTATCAAATAATCAACCCATAGAATTGCCCAAAAGATTCGTGGTGGGCGATCAGTATTACACTTCCAGCTACAGGGGAATCAAACAGTTAATGGGTGATATCAGGGAGGAAAATCCTGTATTGTACGACATCATGCAACCCGAACTCAAAAACATTCAGCGCAGGCGAAGCAACACCATCATTGCATGGAGCGCAGGCGGAGTGGTAGGTACAACCATGATCGTAGGAGGATTAACCTTCTGGCAGCTAAATGATGACTTGTATGAACCTGGCCACCCCTTTTATAAGCCAAATGCCAAGAAAGCCAATCCAGGGCTTATTATCGCCGGCGGCCTGGTGTATATTGTCGGTGGAGCCATTGGATTATTCACCGGTCCCAGGGAAGAGGACATCTACAATTTCGTAAACAAGTACAACCGAAACAGCGAAGATAAAAAAATGGACTGGCAGATTGGCCTGGATGTTTTGCCCAATAACACCCCCGGAGTAAAGCTCACATTTAACCTTTAAACGATTGAGATAACACCTTTTGAATAAACTTACAGTTTGATTGGTCAACCACATTTACCCGCTCAAACCTCTATTTAATAACCACAGATAATTGCCTGAAACAGTCCCGCTAACCACGGGGCTGTTTTTTTTAGGCAGAAAAGTGAACAACAAAAAATAGTGCCCATAATCGAACACTTCCATAAAAACTCCTTGCCACGAAACACATAATTTTTTGTTTCCTACCTGATCTTACAGTCTGATATTGTGGACAATGAAAAAGATGGCACATAAGATGATTTATTGCCCAAAAACATAATAGTACTTTACTTTACCAACAACCGTCTTTTCATGAAAACAGCAATGACACTCATTTTAGCCTTGACTTTATTTGCGAGCCACCTTACAGCTCAGACCCATCGTATTCCCACCTCCGACGGAGAGGTGCTTCATGTAACCGTAAAGGGTGAAGGCATACCCTGTCTTTACCTGCATGGCGGGCCTGGCAGTGGCAGCTGGTGGCTGGAAAAGTTTATGGGAGAGCAACTGGAAGAACATTTTCAGATGATTTACCTCGACCAGCGGGGCGTAGCACGATCCACTGGCACCGAAAACAGCGACTACTCAATGAAACGCATGGTAAAGGATTTTGAAGAGGTACGCGCATATCTGGGCATTGAAAAATGGCTTACCATGGGACACTCTTTTGGAGGGCTGTTTCAGATGGGCTATGCCATGCGGCATCCGGAGGCCATCAAAGGGATGCTGATGATTAATGCAGCCCTGGATATGCAGGACTGTTTCGAAAAAAGCTGGTGCCCAAAAGCCATGGAGTTTGCAGGAATAGAAGACCATAAGCTTTGCTCCGATTCTGAATCTCATTTTGTTGACCGCTGGAATGAGGCTGTTCAGCTGGTGCAACAAGAAAACATTTTCTGGATGATGGGCTATGCCAAAGAAGAAAACATGCACATTATGAATGCATCTTTTGGCGACATCCCTGACTGGAACTGGCGGCAGGGGAGTCAGATTATGGAAGTAGAAGATTATCATGTAAATTTTAAACCCTATACCTCTGCACTGAAAATGCCCGTGTTGTTTTTCTACGGAAAAACCGACTGGATGATTGGACCTGACCACTATCAAGGAATAAGCTTTCCCAACATGCTTCTCTGGGGCAGCGATGTGGGTCATATGCCTTTCATGGAAAACCAGGAAGATTTGCTGAAAGCTATCATAGCCTTCAAACAAAAATTCAACTTTTAAGCATGTGTAGAGAAAAATAGTATTTTTACGCCCCTGAATCGAAGCATTATTTTTCACCCATTATGCAGGAAGACATAAAACCAGACCAGGTTGGCACACCGCCTGAAACCGCGCAGGTGTGCTGCAAAAACTGTTCACACAGCTACACCGGCAATTTTTGCCCCCAATGCGGGCAATCCGTAAAAGATTTTGACAGGCCCCTGAAGTTTTTCTTCGTTGATTTCGCGGGCAACATTTTTGCTTTTGACACCCGCCTGTGGCAATCTCTCAAAGACATCCTTTTGCGCCCGGGCAGGATGGAGGCCAACTACATTAGCGGCAAACGCATCCGGTACATGCCCCCATTCCGGCTTTATGTGTTTGTAAGCTTTATCTTTTTCCTGAGCCTTTCATGGGCAACAAGAACCTCTATCAGCAAAAATCAATCGGAATTGCAAATTCAGGCAAGCCAGGCTCTCGCTGACAGTATTTACAATGACGTAAGAGAAAAGCACCCGGAAATCAATATTGCATTGAATCGCAATAAGGGAAAAGACCTGAATCCACGAAACCTTGCAGAGCCATCTGGCAGGTTTGCACAGGCAGGAGATTCAATACTGGAAATTCCGGACCTCAACCAATCAGAGGCTTTGGGCAAAATGGACCATATTATGAAAAATCCTGAGATGTATATGGAACGATTTTTCAAATATGCTTCGTGGAGCTTGTTTTTGCTGATGCCTTTCTATGGATTTTTGCTTTGGCTGAATTTCCGCAAATCCAAACGCAATTATATCAGCCACTTTTTGCTATCAGTGAACCACCACGTTTTCATTTTTGTCATCCTTTTACTCATGTTATTTGTCGGAATGTTGTTTCCGGCCAAAACCATCTACCCCGAAAAGTACCTGCTGTATCTTTTTCCGGTATATGCCTGGGTGGGTGCGGTGCGTTTGTACCAGAAGCATTGGCTGAAAGCAGGTATCCGGCTTTTGGTTCTCATAGTTTTCTACCTGCTTGTGGCAGCACTGGTTACGGCGTTTATTGCATGGTTGTCTTTTGTCTGATAGGTAAATCCATCACAACACCTGGCAAAGCCCAGCATATCCATATGTTCATTAACGAACAATATTTGTCCGAAAATATACCACCTGACACTTGCCTGTTTACTCATAACCAGCATATAACACTAGATTTCAATCACTTCAAAAAACTGGCATATTTTTTATAATCCCTCAGGTAAAATTTCAAACACCTAAAGAATTATGCTTAACATTTCACCCCAAACGCTGGATGCCATTGCCGGTCATATGGGCAGTAGTTTTCTGGAAGACCCTATGAACCAGGCCCAGCTGGAAGGAATTATCCAGAAGGAAAAACTCATGCTGGCTCATGCAAGACTGCATGTTCAATATGCCATAAAAGCCAGGGCTTTGCACCTGCTCGACAATGCCCCCCGGGCAGTGATGGTTGCCCTGGATAGCACCAGCAGCAGCAAGTTCCAGGAAATGCAAATTATTATGAAAACCATTGGGGTAACATTTTTTATTCTTCGCTTCAGGGAGGTACGGTGTCTTATCCGCAACATGAAAACCCTGGGGAAAGTTCTGAACTTCAGCTGGCCCAAAGAGTTTATCCAGGGGCGGCACTACCGTGTAAAAATTATCAGCATCGACAAAAGCCTGAGAGGTAAGGGCGCCTTCCGCAGGCTGTTTACTCCGGCCATTGAATTAGCCGACCGGGAAGGTATACCTATGGTGCTGGAAACCCACAATCCATCCAATGTGGGTCTTTACCAGCACTTTGGCTTTGAACTGGTGAAAACCATCACCTCGCCCGCTACACCTGTGCAGCAGTATTGCATGATAAGAAAACCTCAATAATGCTTCGCTGAAAACCCGCACCTAAAAACAACATTTAACCCATACACCATATACACCAGCCAAAGTGTAACAACTATGAGAAATTCAACAAACAAACCCTTAATCGTATTTTTCATCCTTAGCCTTGCCATCATTAGCTTGGTGGCTTTGCCGGGTATACTGGTCCACTATGGAGTAATAGAGATGGAAATACCTTTTATTCCTATAGCTATTCTGGGTTCGTGGTCACCCAACCTGGTCGCATTTTTTGTCATTGCCTTTATCCTCAAAAAAAAGGGGGGCGTAAAAGAATTATTACGTCGCTGGACCATGTTTAAGGCATCTCCCAAGTGGTACCTTGCAGCAATTTCGCCCATAGCAGTGAGCTTACTGGCAGCTCTGCTATATTTTATGTTTGACCCCCAACCTGCGCCAGCCACAAATTTCCCGGGCATACCATTTTTGCTGGGATTTCTTATTATCTCTCTTATTACGGGAGCTATGGGCGAAGAACTGGGATGGCGCGGATTTGCACTTCCATGGCTGCAAACCAGGTTTAATGCCCTGGGTTCATCCCTTATCCTGGGCGTTATATGGGGGTTATGGCATCTACCGTTGTGGTTTACAGGCATGGGCTGGGAAGAAACCAGCTTCTGGCTGTTTTCATGGGTAGGAATCGCCATGACAGTTATTCTGACCTGGATGTGTAACAGCACCCGCGGCAACATGGTTCTTGTTACTCTTTTCCATATGTCATACAATTTCGGAATGGGAATGGTGAGCGAAATTTGGAGCATTCCGCTGGACAGAATAATCCTTTACTCGGCTGTGGTTTTTTCTGCTTATATGCTTATTGTGATTGTAGCAAACGGCCCAGCCAAACTAAGCAGAATAAAGGGCGGGTTGCCAATTGACCCTAATAAAAAATCGTGGACAGAAATAGATTAGGAAAAAATTCTTTTCTTTAACAACCCAAGAGAAAGCCTATAACCATGACAAAAAAACTTACCCCCGAACCCATCAACCAGTGGACTGAAAAAATCGTTAACAACAAAAACATTTTCAGCGCAATTTTTCACGTGGAGAACGAAGACCGTTCCTTTGTGCATACCGCTGCTGCAGGCGATATACAACCCCACAGCAAGTACTTCATTGCCAGCACCACCAAGCTTTATGTGTCGGCTGTGCTGCTGCGGCTG
>SLOR01000117.1 GCA_007132395.1 Bacteroidales bacterium | reverse complement strand
CTGCTCGGTAGCGCCAATTTCCCATGCTCTGCCTGCTTCAAAGTGCAGTTGTGCAAGGTTTTTCTCTACAATGCGGCGCAGTTCAGAAATCTTGTCTTGTCTTTCATACACATTGGCCAATAGGGTTGCTTCACTTTGGCGGTGACAAACCTGGCAGGTGGCTTCAATATTCTGCAGGGGGCTGGTAATGTGGTGGTCGGTAAACTTCATGCCGCCTTCGCGTTTGTAAGGCATATGGCAATCTGCACAGGAAACTCCTCTTTGTGCATGAATGCCGGTTTTGTAAAGTTCATAGTCGGGATGCTGGGCCTTTAGCATGGGAGCCCTGCTGATACTATGCACCCAGTCGGTATGGCCAACACTGTCTTTGTATGCTTCCATATTATCAGCTGAGTATCCTTTGTCCCAGGGGAAAATCAGGTAGTTGTTCTCACCGAAATAATACTCTACGTGGCACTGAGCACATACCAGCGAGCGCATTTCCTGGTGAGTGGCTTTCTCGATGTCTATCCCCTGGCGGGCGAAGGCTTCAGCCAATGCCGGACGGGTAATGCGCAAATTCATGGTATTGGGATCATGGCAATCCTGGCAACCGATATGGTTTTGCACTTCATGGCCCAGGCTCATCAAAGTGCCGGCATAAAATTCTGCCACACCCATTTCATTCATCAGGCGGGGGACATCCGTGCTTTTGCATGTCCAGCAGGTGGCAGGCATGGGGCCGGTGGTGCGAAGTGAGTTGCGCACATCATCCACAGCATAATAATGTCCACGACCCTGATTGTAATCCCGGGAGAACGGGTATCCTGCCCACATAACCACGAGCTCGGGATATTGTTCCAGGTAGTCAATCATTACAGAACCTGCGTATTTGCTTTGAAATGATGTATCAGCCGTACGCATGTAGCTCTGGTACTGGCGGGGGAAGTTTTCTCCCCAAACAGCATTGTCGGGCTCCCATTCAGGAATGGGGCTTACCATCTGAAAATACAATTGCGCCTCGCTTCTGCGCTCTACAATGGAAGAGGCCAGCAAACCAATAATAAATACGATGATTACAGTGGCAAAAAACAGTACCCAGCTTAGCCAGGGTTTCTCTTCGGTAAGTTCTCTGATAGTTTTCATACGATAACAAGTTTGGTGTAGTGCTTATTGTATTGTTTTCTATATTGATTTTGTTTTATTTTCAAGGTGCTTGAGAAGGCCTGTCAAGGAAACGATTCAGCCACTCGGGCATTGCAGACGGGAGCCTTTCTACAAGGGCATGGGGTGCGGCTGAAAGACTCTTTACGGTTCCATGGGGTGTTTCACGATGGCAATCCCAGCAAAGCTTTCCTTCATTCCGGGCTGCCATTTTCCCGCTCATCTCAACCAGGGAAGTCATGTCGACCAAATCAAGATGACAACGGATGCAATTGTCTTGTACTACATTGATACCCGCTTGTTTGATTTGTATGGTCTGGGGTTCCCATCGCATGGTGAAAAAGGTGGCATGACGAAGGCCATCGGAGGCTTTAAAATAATATTGCCGGATAAAATTTTCGTGAGGTACATGACAATCCGAACAAGTGGCAGCATTGGCATGACTCCCTTTGGTCCACGATGCGTACTGTGGATACATAACATGACAGTTAATGCAGGCTTTGGGGTCATCTGAAAGATAGGAAGTTGCCCTGGAAATGTGAAGAACCAGGAAAAATATGCCTGTAAATATTCCCATAAGGATGATTACTGACACTTTCCAGCCTTGTGGAGGTTTAATGAAGTGAATAAATCTCTTAATAATCTTCATAACGCTGAATTTTAGATGTTTACCTAACATGCTTTTATATAAGAATATCGGTACTCAAATATATATTAAATTCTTTTAACAGCCAAAAGGAATCATAATATCAACCTAATTTATAATTAGTCTAAATAGGGCTTACTAAAAGCCAGCGGACAGATGGTGTAAAGCTTTACAGACAAACCATTTTTAAACAGTGCACTTTTAGTCATTTATAAACCTGTAAGTAACTAATTTTCTTCTGGCTGAGCCTTTTTCAGCAGATACTGAACGAAGATGTAGCAGGTTGAATATAGAGGAAGTATTTAATAAAATATTGACCGTTAAATGTGGTAAAACTTTAGATTAATCAATATTATTTTTTAAATTTGTTTTTTATTCATTATACTTAATAAACCATTTCCCTGCCATATATGATCGCTCCGATACTGCCTCGAAATTATCTGTTCCGTTTGATATTTTCATTTGTATTCTTTTTTGCAGGATTTGTTTCGCATTCATCTTCCGGAAAGGTAGATAGTTTGATGGAAATAATTAAATCCGGTCAATCTCCTGATTCAATTCTTTATGAAGCTCATTTTAATCTGGCATGGGAATTAAAATCCATCCGGCCGGCTCAGGCTCTTGAAAGTGGACGGCAAGCCTTAAGCCTGGCTGAGAAAATGGGAAATGAAAGAAGGATTGCTGATGCTCTTTCACATATTGGTGTTATCCACTGGCAGATGGGTAACTTTTCCATGGCTCTGGATTATCATCTTGAGGCTTTAAGTATTTATGAAAGAATTGGTAACGACATTGGTATCGCTCGGTCCAATAGCAATATAGGGATAATATTCTCCGATCAGAGCCATTATAAAAAAGCCCTGGAATACTTTTTCCGATCATTAGTGGTATATGAACAGGAAAACCATAGTATCGGAATGGCAGCGGTTCTCAATAATATTGGAATGGTTTACGAGCATCAGAGAGACTATGAACTGGCTGAACAATATCATTTGCGTTCACTTGAGCTGAAAAAAGCAGAAAATGATGAAAAAGGGATGGCCTTTTCATTTAATAACCTTGGTTTGGTGCATCAGGGCAAAAATAACCGTGAGAAGGCCATGGAGTATTTTTATAAAGCGCTGGAAATAAGGATGAAACTCAATGATCGGAGAGAAATTGCCAATACGTCCAGCAACCTGGGTTATTTATTTTACCTGCT
>SLOR01000005.1 GCA_007132395.1 Bacteroidales bacterium | reverse complement strand
TGGTTTGCAGAGGACAATTGAGGTTGAGGTTAAGGTTGAGCACAGTTATAAGAAATGAAGTCCGGATTCTGAAAGCATTTGGGAAAACGTTTTTCACAAAACCCATGCTAAGTTTAGCGAACAAATTAGTGGCAATGCCACATGCGCAAACCTGGGTACTCAATAAAAAACAATCCCTGTCTGCAGTTGTCTGCAAACAGGGATTTCATGCTCCTCACGTGGCGAGGGAATAAGGTTTTAGTTTCTTTCTTCTACCTGCCCTATAATCCTGAAGATGGATGTAGTGGGTTCGGTATTGGAGGTAACCGTTACGGTTCTGCTGATGCGCTGTGCACGAGGTGCCAGACGGAATTCAATCTGGATAATCCCCTCTTCACCGGGCATGATGGGCTGGCGGGGCCAGTTGTGTACGCGGGTGCCGCAGCAGGCCCTTACATTAGAAAGCACAAGGGGCTCATTCCCATCGTTAGTGAATTTGATATCCATTTTGGTTTCGGGCATATCATCCAGGTAAACGGTTCCGTAATCGTACCTTTCAAGTGCCCATTTGAGTTCAGGACCCTTTTTTTCCTGTGATACGGCAATGCCTGAACCAAGCAGCATCACCAGAAACACTAATACTATATTTTTCATACCTGTTAACTATTGAAAATTAATGAATGTGGAAGTTCGAATTGGTTATTGCTACAATGATAAGCAAATATCATGCTGCATATTTTTCAGGAGAATAAAATTAAAAAAAATATCGTGCAAAAAAACAGACAAATAAATAATTAGAATTTTTAACAGTTGTTTTTCTGCTAACACGTTTTTTACTCCCACCAATAAACCTCAAATCAAAAATCAGATAACTGAAGTAACTTTATTTAATTCTCAGATCCATGGTTTGAGAACAAAGCATTGCTGATTATGAAGCCTACATTAGCTGATGCCTCAAAAAAAACCCGGACTCTTTTAAAATCCGGGTGCAAGTTTCATTTTAAGCGTGCTGAATCAGGAATGACATTTATTGATGCATTCCACGATTTGCGTAATCGCATTTTCTCTCAGGTAATAAAAAGTTTTCTTACCACTGCGCCTTGAGTCTAAAACACCTTTGGTTTTCAGGATATTCAAATGATGAGATGCTGAGGCCTGCTCTATCTTCAATGCTTCATAGATCTCAGTTACATTCATTTGCTCTTTTCTTTCCAGCATATCAATAATTGCAATGCGCATAGGATGTGCTATCGCCCGCAATTTGCTAGCTGCTTCTTCCAGCTTCTTGGGATCTAACTTCGGTTGTGCCATAACAGTTCTATTTAAATTTGGAACTTCAGTAATTTGTTTCGCTTAACAAATATATAAATATATTTCACAACTCTTCCTGTTAACTATAAAATATTTTAGTTTTTTATGAAGCAACAAGATCCTTTTTATCAGAATTTTACAACCTGTGAAGCTTAAGAAAATGTTCGCAAAGCACCTGTTTTAAACGCCTATACAACAACAAACAGGAAACCCACGTTGATAGGTTTCCTGTTCAAATAAATTGATTACGCTATTATTTTTTCGAACTGCATACCCTGGCCGTGAAAAATTCACGGTTCATCTGGGCGATAAACTCTACCGAAATACCTTTGGGGCAGTCAAACTCACAGGCGTAGGTATTGGAGCAAAAGCCAAATCCCATCTCATCCATTTTCTCCACCATCTTCTCCACCCGCTCGGCTGCTTCCACCTTTCCCTGGGGTAGCATGGCCAGTTGCGAAACCTTAGCAGATACAAAAAGCATGGCCGATGAGTTTTTACATGCTGCCACACAAGCCCCGCAGCCAATACAAACAGCAGCATCAAAGGCTTTATCGGATATTTTCTTGTTGATGGGAATGTTATTGGCTTCCTGTGTAGCGCCCACATTGGCATTTACATAGCCACCAGCCTGAATGATTTTTTCAAACGCTGACCGATCCACCACCAAATCCTTAATTACAGGAAAAGCCTTGCTTCTCCATGGCTCTATAACAATGGTAGTATTATCTTCAAAATCGCGCATGTGCAATTCGCAGGTGGTAGTGTCGCGTTGGGGTCCGTGAGGTCGGCCGTTGATATACAAGCCACAGCTACCGCAGATTCCTTCGCGGCAATCGTGTTCAAAATGCACGGGTTCACCACCCTTTTCTATAGTCAGTTGATTCAGGTAATCAAGCATCTGCAGAAAAGACATTTCCGGAGATACATCAGTGAGGGTATATATTTCAAATTTACCCTTTGCTGCAGCGTTTTTCTGACGCCATATTTTAAGTTTGAAATTCATATTCCGCTAGCTTAAGGTTATTTATAACTTCTTTCTTTGAGCTCTACACTTTCAAAAACCAGAGGCTCCTTGTGGAGGGTTTCTGGCTTTCTGTTGCCTTGATATTCGTAGGCTGAAACATGTGCAAACTCCTCGTCATTACGTTGGGCTTCACCCTGCTCTGTCTGGAATTCTTCACGGAAGTGTGCGCCGCAAGATTCATTGCGATCCAGCGCATCCTGGCACATCAGGCGGCCCACTTCGAAGAAGTCAGCCACACGCAGTGCTTTTTCCAGCTCCTGGTTAAATTCATCATCAGTACCAGGCACCCTTATTGTTTTCCAGAACTCATCCTCCAGTGCATCCAGCTGCTCTATACCTTTTTTAAGGCCGGCTTCACTTCGCACCATTCCGCAGTGATCCCAAAGTATTTTACCAAGACGCTTATGGAAGGAGGTTACCGTTTGGTTTCCATTCACGTTCATAAGTTTCTTGATTCGGTCCTTCACCTGCTTCTCGGCTTCCTCAAAAGCTTTTTCTTCTGTGGATATTCTGGGCGTACGGATATCGTCGGCCAGGTAATCGCCAATGGTATAGGGCAAAATGAAGTATCCATCTCCTGTACACTGCATCAGCGAACTGGCGCCAAGACGGTTGGCTCCGTGATCGGAGAAATTGCTTTCGCCCACGGAATACAGCCCGGGAATGGTGGTCATAAGGTTATAGTCAACCCATAACCCACCCATGGTGTAATGC
>SLOR01000197.1 GCA_007132395.1 Bacteroidales bacterium | reverse complement strand
TCATGGTCGGGCATCATATATTCATCCAGATCGAGCAGCAAATGAAGTTTTATTACATCTGCCTTTGATTCATGGATTATTTTTTCAACAAGCTTCACCATAAATGGGAAATCCCCGTCGTGATGCCAGGCAGTTTCTGCAATTAGTTTAATCATAAGGTTATTTATTAATATGTTTTACTATATCCTGCACTTTCTTATAATCTTCGGGCTTTCCAATATCGATCCAGTAGCCGATTATGGGGAATCTGGCCACTTTTTTGCCGCTGTCGATCAGGGCTTGAATGAAGTCGGTGGCATTATAGCTTTTCTGTGCGGGTATGATTTTAAGCAGTTCTCGTTTGATCAGGTAAATACCTGCGTTTGAGTGGTATGTATAGGTGGGTTTTTCGCGGAAACCCTGAACGCGCTCCTCCTCCAGGTTCATTACCGCATAGGGCACATCCACCGTATAGGGCACCGTGGCAATGGACATATCGGCTTGCTGATTCACAAAGTCCTGGTAAAAATCTTCCAGGTCGATATTGGTAAACAGGTCGGCATTCATTACCAGGACATGATAGTGCTTAAAGTCCCTGATCAGGCTCACCGAGCCAATGGTGCCCAGGGGTTCCGTTTCGTGCACATATTGTATGCGAATATCCTTCTGGCTTCCGTTGCCAAACCAGGCTTCAATCATTTCCGCCTTATAGCGAAGCGACAGGTGGTAATCCCTGATACCAAACTGCCTTAAATGATCAATGTTGTGCTCAAGTATTGGTTTACTCCCAACTTTAAGCAATGGCTTGGGTGTGGTATCGGTAAGAGGGCGCAGTCTTTCGCCCCGCCCGCCGGCCATGAGCACGGCATCCACTGGCAAAAGGGTTTTAACCTTTTTAAAGTCAATAATGCCCCGGATTTTCCCTTCCTTGTCGAGCACGGGTAACAGCTTGATGCCTTTTTCCTTGATTTGCCTGATATGGGCGGGTGACACTTCCGTATCATTCAAAAAGTGAAAGCCGGACAACATAAACTTTTCCACCGGGTCTGAAAGTTCCAGACCCTTTAAAAAACCTCTTCTGATATCCCCATCGGTTAGGGTGCCCAGCAAAACGCCCTTTTGATTCACCACAAAAAGGGTTAGCGATTGGGGTACCTCGTTGAGTTTATTTAAAGCCTCCAGGATATTGGCCGAGGCCTCGATCAGGTGTTTGTTGATATCAAGCATTTATAAAATCTCCTTTTACGATTTTCACGATCTTTTCTGCAGATTTTCCATCGCCATAAATATTTTACTTCTTTATTTATTAAATGTCTTTTATAGCGGCTCATAATTTAAGATTTCATGAATTATTGTTTGAATGGAGCCTGGTTTGTAATATGGATTCTCGCCCTTATACTCTCCTTTTAAGAGTGCAATGTTTATTTCTTCAATAAGGGTTTTCCTTTTAAAGGGAACATTAATTACATTCTCTCCAAACTCCCTTCCTTTCTGCCTATCTCCTACATTTATAAAGTAGGTATTGAAGGAAGGAGCCTCAGATATGCCGCTTGAAGTATTTCCAATGAGTAGCTTAGCGTATTTCATACATGTATAATAGGCTAAATTCCCAAAATTTTCAACAAGAAAAACTTTTCCCGGGTACTTTTTTCTTAAAATTAAATATTCCTTTCTGTACAGGTTGCCCAAAGTATCGGCATTGGGCATAGTGATGACGAGCTGATAATCTGATGCAAAGTAAGCCAATACTTCTCCAATTACGCGTACATATTCTGTGTTTTTTTCAGCATTTATGGTTTCAGTATGAAAGCATATAAGTATTGTAGGTTTCTTTAAATCAATGTTCCAGTCTTTTTTAAAAGTTTCCATTGAAAAGAGCTTCAGCTTCTTTAACTTTGCTAAGCTTAAGATTCCTATTACTTTTATGTGTTTTGAGTTTTCGGTAAGCATTGCTACTCTTTGCTTGCATTTTTCTGTGGAAGTAAAATGCATTACGGAGGCAGCAGTCATTGTGTCTCTGTAAACATTGTCAATGGCCCCCATGCTCCTATCGCCGCCATAAAGGTGTGCAAATTTTATTCCCATGGGCACACCGGCCAATACTGCAGCACACATTTCATATCGGTCACCCAGACAAAGAACCAGATCCCATTTGTTTTTGTATTGTGCCCAAAAGGAAGCAAACTTTTGTGCTGTCAAAGCAAATGAAGTAGAAACAGACTCTTCGTCATCTGAGGCTAAAAGAGAAGGTATTGTATAACTTACCTTATAATCCTGATTTAAAATTTCGTTCAACGTAAAACCATGCACTTGTGATAAATGAGTTCCAAATGCAATAATATCAAAAACAATATCATTATTCTGAGTTAGCGCATTTAATAAAGGCTCATAAACCCCAAAATCTGCCCGGGAACTTGTTAAGATTCCAATTCGCTTTGCCATGAAATATCGTTATAGGATAGTTTTATGCCAGCATTTATATTTCTACCTGCCTTTTTACTGAGTACTTTGTCAATATCAATGGCGGGTATTCCATCTCCTGGCCTTTTCAATATAATATTGTCTTCTGTAAATTTTTCACCTTCAGAAATGGCAGTTTTTGAAAAAATACTCTTACGAACAATGGTTTTGTTTTTACTTTCAGATTTACTGGGTTCCTTCCTTCCATTCCCCGATAAAGCCATTTCAACATTTCTTATTGCCCGGACCATGGATTTTAGCTCGTGAGGCTCTAATGAGCAGGAATGATCAGGCCCCGGTAAGGTTTTATCAAGTGTAAAATGCTTTTCTATTACTTTAGCTCCCATAGCTACTGCAGCAACGGGCACTTCTATACCTAAAGTATGATCGGAATACCCCACCTTGACCTTAAATGCGTTTTTAATTGTAAGAATGGCCTTCAGGTTAACATCCTCCATTGGGGTTGGGTATTCTGTATTGCAATGCAAAATCGTAATTTCTTCTCTATTAAGTCCACCAGACGCCAGAATATTTAGAGCATTTTCTATCTCTCCAAGGTTAGCCATCCCAGTGGATAGTAAAATGGGTTTATTTTT
>SLOR01000185.1 GCA_007132395.1 Bacteroidales bacterium | reverse complement strand
TAATCTTTTGGTTACATCGGCTTAATAATTTGCTAACACGCGTCAGGTACTTTTGTCACTGTTGTATAACAGACTATCAATTTAATCTCATAAACCAGACTTATTTGGCAACCCAAAAAAGTAAAGCTATGAAAAGAAATATTTTCTCCCTTACCGCAGCCATTTGCATTTCCCTGTTCACATTGGGAGCCGGCGCCTCAGAACTGGCAAAAGAATCCTCCATGACTTTCAGTGTAAGCGGAAAAGTTCTTGACATTGCCACCGGCGAGGCTCTTGCAGGTGTAAAAGTAGAAATTGAAGAAACCAGCACTTTTACTTATTCTGATTTCGAAGGAAATTTTTACATCAACAACCTATACCCCGGTTCTTACCAACTGAAAACATCCTATATTTCTTACGAAAAAGGCAAATTGTTTATCGACCTTGAAAACCAGAATGAGGAAAAAATTGAGGTTAAACTGGAACAGCTGAGCAGCCTGAAATAGTTTCTTTTAGTCCCTCCAATCCCCTAATTATATTTTCTCCATCTGCCTTAATCCTTCCCCGGGGTTAAGGTTTTTTCTTTTGTGATTATCGGCATTCTTGCCACAAGTAGATTATGATTTGTAACTGGATACTTGAAAGTTGGAATTAAAAAATGGGGCTGTATCAAAAGCCTTATTTTTGTCGGACGCTGAGCTTGTCGAAGCGGGCACCTGATTTATTTACAGGTGTCGTTTCGACAGGCTCAACGACCAGTTAGCACTTTGAGATAGCCTCTTTTTGTTTTAACTGCGGTACAGCTTAAAAATCCTGCTCCATAACCAGTTCTCCTTTTTCATTATACATTTTCCATGTACCGCTTCTTTCGCCATGGGTGTAAGACATATCGTAGAGCAATACACCCTCTTCATTCCAAATGTACCATTTCCCGTGTTTTTGGCCCTGCTCATAGCCTGCCTCGGCAATCTTCTGCCCTTGTTTGTTCCAGGTAAGCCAGCGGCCATGCATTTCCCCTTTTTTGTAAGCGCGTAGTTCGTGAGCCTTTCCGTTATCAAAATAGAGGTGTACATCCCCGTCAATCACCCCATCGGCAATTGTCATCTCCATCTTCAGGGTTCCATTCTCATGATACTCCTTGTGTATTCCTGTATATAACTGGTTATCGGGTCCATAAAAAACACCATTGTCATCTTGTCTTATTTCCTGGGCATAGGTAAATGCCACGAAAAGCACAAATAGTATACTGCTGAAAAACTTTTTCATAATGGGTAGTTCTCTTGGTTAGTATAGGGTTGTTTTTAGTACTTTAATTTTGGGTTAGTGCAATACTACTGATACAAGCTGTTTTCATGGCTAAAACTACAAAAAACCTGTTTACCACAACAACATCAGCCATTATAATTCTCCATCCAGGAGAATCACATCATAGCGCCATTCTTTTTTCTCAAAATCATAAAGCAATCTATCGTCGGGCCATTCGGCATGTGCATTTTGCTGCCAGTGTGCCGTAGATTGATCCTGCAGCATTTCCTCAAACAATTCATCAGCCAACTCCAGCAGCACATCCACCTCCATTACGTGAGTTACAAATATTTCTTCAAAATCACGTAAATGCAGGTCGGTATCGATTGTAAACCTACCTCCCACGGCCCTTTTGTTTCCCAGGGGGTGCCGTGCCGGTCGGATAATATAAAAATAATGGTAATCCTGTATATCCACAAAGTATCGTATCATTTCATACGCGTTAGCCTGCTGAATATAGTGATTCCGATAGTGCGCCTCATGCCGGGTTATATAATTGGCATGGCGGGGTTTTACGCCCACATAAGTTACAATATTTACCATCAGTGTATTCAGCTCGTCAGCAGAAAAGCAGTTTGCTGCATCGTACTTATTTTCTTTTGTTGCACAGGAAGCAATTATCACAACAAATAATATGCACATAATAAAGACGGGCACATTTGCTAAACTTTTTCTCAATCGGGGAATTATCATTTGCTGAAGTTATATATTGTTGCTACTGCAAAATTTAAAAAAGGAAAGTGGAGTAGCGCCAAAACGGCTCACTCCACTTATTCCTCATCAAAAAAAACGGGAAAAAAGAGTCATTTTCAGAAATAGGGTTGAATACCGGGCAACCACTCAGCCCATCCCTGTGTCCAGTCTTCGGTACCAAATGCACCTGCGAAGGGCACCTGTTCAAACTCGCTTGCTTCAGGAATATTATCCCAACGGGCAGCGTCCAGGAGCATTGAGCCACTCAGGGGCAATACACCGGGCTTGGCTATCAGGTCAAAGATGGTGGGGTCAATTTTGGCATCTTCCCAGCTTGCCAGCCGTTTGTTGCCAAAGGCAGGGGTGTTAAACCACTCTACGATATTGAAGTTGGGGTTTACATTGTCCTGCTTCAGAGACAATCCTCTGGGGGCATTGGGATGGTTGCTGTTATTGGCAAAGGGCAGCCCGTCCACAACACCTTCCACGGCGGGGTCGTAAGCCGTGCCAAAACCATTACCTCCCCATCCGTCAACACCAGCCAGTATTACGTTGCGCAGCCTCAAATCATCATTAACAGCGTGTGCACTTGACAGTCCCCTGGCGTCATCCACATAAATACCTGCAGGAAATCCTGTGAGGAATGAGTTATAAATTCGCAACATACTGTTTCTTCTCAATTGAGCAGCGTGTTGATAGTTGGTGTTAATGGGTGTTTCGCGGGTTTTCTTGGGTCCAATTACGGTTACGTTGGCAAAACGGCCGGCAGTAAATGGCTGCTGGTCGGTGCCCTGCCCGTTGTTGTCTACTTCAAAACCATTGGAGCCGGATTGGTCGGCCAGGTTGGGGTCGCGAATTACCAGCGCGAACTGCACGTAGCCGGAGTAACCGAAATCCACATCAAGGTCATCATCCAGGTTGCGGTAGGCAATCAGGTATCTGGCATTTACCGAGCCACCAAACCATTCGAAAGCATCATCCAGACCATAAGAACACTGCACATATTCAATAACGGTACCTTTGCCCACACTACCCATGGTAAGGGAGTTTACTTCTTCGTTGGGGTTGAT
>SLOR01000068.1 GCA_007132395.1 Bacteroidales bacterium | reverse complement strand
TTCCGGCTCAGGCTGCTGCCCGTAGGCCGATGCCAGTAGTCCTTCCACACGGTCGTCGGTAAGCACCCAGGCGTCGGCAATATTGCCCAGGAAAGCCGTGAGGCCGGGGAAACGCAACCAGGCGGGCACAGCCCCCCTACCCGGCTCAACGGAGTAAAACAGCGCGGCGCCCACAAAACTCACGCTGCTGTAATTCTCAGGATACATCAGCGCCATGGCCTGCACAATGGCACCGCCCATGGAGTGACCTGCCAGGTGCCACTGTCCCGACCCGAACTCCTGCTGCAAAAACGTGTTGAACAACTCTGCTCTGTAAGTGGTAGACTGGTTTTGCCGGGGAGCACGGTCGCTGTAGCCGAAGGGCGGCACATCCACAGCCACCGCACGGTAGCCTAGCTGCTGCAGACTGTCGGCAACCTCCTGCCATGTAAAAGTAGAGCCGGCAAAGCCGTGTACCATCAACACATTGCCCCGGGGCATATCAGCATCAGGCTCCCACAGGCGGTAATGTATCTTCAGCCCGTCGTAAACCACGAAATGGCTGTTGGGGTAAGGTAAGTCGCGGGCTGACAAGCCGGCCTGCATTAGCGCGGTAAAAACCAAAAAAAACAGCAATGTCCTTGCCGGAAACACAAAGCTTGCTTTACGGTTCATTACATATTTCATAATCTCTTATTTTTTTTCCACAAAACCGGTTGCTGTTTTGTTGCGGCAATATCACCCCATTTTTCCCTTAATTTCTTCCACCTCTCTTTTAAGCTGCATCACCAGGCGCGTGAGGTTGTGGCTGCCGCCGGCTTCGCCGGGAATTTCTTCGGAGATAAAATTACGGAATTTCCACAACTCGCGCACATCAGACACGTGCACGTCGTAGGGCTCGTAAAGGGCGTTGAGGGAATACAGACGCAGCACGCCCCTTTCCTTAATCTGGTTTTCCACGATCTTGAAAACCACCCCGTCGTTAAGGGTAAGTACGATATACGGCTCGCCGCTGGCAATATGTTCCCAGTCCTGCACAAATTCCCCGGTAATCCACGCTCCCTGGGGCACCGGCAGCATGGAGTCGCCGCTCACCTGGAAGCTACGGTATTTTTTGTTAGGCGACAGAAAGGGCAGTTGAAAACGAGGCAGTTCTTTGATGTACTCGGGGTCGGCAAAGCCGTTGGTATAGCCTGCCTTGGCCTTTTCGGGTACCAGCTCGATATTTTCGCGGTTGTGTTTATCTACGGTAGTGGCCAGCACGCGGATGTTGCTGCCCCGCACATACACATCGCCTCCCCGCTCCAGCTGCGAAAGCTGAAACTCCGAGAGCAGATGCAAATCTACCCGCAGCAGGGTGTCGGCCGACAAGCCGAAATAATCAGACATAACCAGCAGGTTTTCCACGCTGGGCAGCACCCCGCTGTTTTCGTAGCCGCTCAGGGTAGGCCGCTTGATACCGGTAGAAAAAGCTACCTCGTCCTGGGTGCGTTTGCGCCGCTTGCGCATCAGCTTCAGATTGGTGGCAAAGTGTAATTCCATAGGATTCTCGTTATATGACAGTTGTACTTTTTTCTAAAACAATATCAAAGATACCACACTTTTGATTACATTACAAACGTGTTTTTTGATTTTTTTACGAACATTTTAAAGATGGAAGCTCGAGACTGGAAGATGGAAGGGGTTAGAAGCTGGAGGCTCGAAGCTGGAAGGGGGCTGAAACATTAAACCCTTCCCTGTCTCCGTTCTCCGGTTTCCGGTCTCCCTTTTCCCTTTTCCGTCCCCTCTTTTCCAATACCATTATGGAAACCACAAACCGACATATCGTACACCTGGACCTCGACACCTTTTTTGTATCGGTAGAGCGGCTCATTAACAGCAGCCTGGAGGGTAAACCCGTAATCATCGGGGGCACATCGGGCCGTGGTGTGGTGGCCAGTTGCAGCTACGAAACGCGCCGCTTTGGTGTGCGCTCGGCCATGCCCATGAGGCGGGCCCTGCAACTGTGTCCCGAAGCCATTGTGATACGCGGCGATATGGAGTCATACACCCGCTACTCCAACCTGGTAACCGAAGTGATTGCCCACAAAGCCCCCCTGTACGAAAAAGCCTCCATCGATGAACACTACATCGACATCACCGGCATGGACCGTTTCTTCGGCAGCCTGAAGTGGTCACACGAGCTGCGCCATACCATCATCAAGGAAACGGGCCTGCCCATCAGTTTCGGGCTGTCGGCCAACAAAACCGTGGCCAAGGTAGCCACCGGCGAGGCCAAACCCAACGGGGAGCTGTACGTGGAGCAGGCGGGCATCATTCCCTTCCTGGCTCCTTTGTCCATCCGCAAAATCCCTATGATTGGAGAAAAAACCTACATCAACCTGCGCAACCTGGGCATCGACAAGGTGGCACTGCTGCAGCAAATGCCCATGGAGATGCTGGAGCGCCTGCTGGGCCAAAACGGCATAGAGATATGGAAGCGGGCACAGGGCATCGACAACACCCCGGTATACAGCCATTGGGAGCGCAAATCCATCAGCACCGAAAATACCTTTGAACAAGACACCATCGACATTGGCCACATCAACAACCTGCTCACCTCCATGGTGGAAGGGCTGTGCTACGACCTGCGCTGCAAAAACAAGCTCACCGCCTGCATCACCGTAAAAATCCGCTATGCCAACTTCGACACCCACACCCTGCAAAAGCGCATCCCCTACACCGCTTTCGACCACGTGCTTATACAAACGGCCAAAGAACTTTTCCGCAAGCTCTACACCCGCCGCATGCTTATCCGCCTGGTGGGGGTGCGCCTGAGTCACCTGGTAAGCGGCAATCAGCAGCTACAACTTTTCGAAGATACTCCTGAGATGATAAACCTGTACCAGGCTATGGACAAGATAAGGCAGCGCTACGGCAGAAACGCGGTAAAAAGGGCGGTAGGGTAAAATGTAAAGCAGCTGTGAAGGGAATGCACTCCCTTCACAGCTGCTTTATATACTGTAAAAAATAATGTGTTTTTATCCATAACGCAACCAGGCTGCGCTATGGTTGAATGTCTAATCTCTGTTAAGGGCCCAAATCGTAAGCCCGGCAACAGTTATTAAGCTGCCCAGAAAAACAACCGTATTGATGCTTCTCTGTACTTTTTTGGCCTTCTTTAGCTGTTTAGAACCAAATCCTTTGTCCTCAATAAAGCTTTCAAGTTTTTTAATCCTGGCTTCATATTCTTCTCTAATATCCATAACATTTATAATTTAAGGTTCATAATCAATATATTCAACAGACAAAAATTGAAATTGTTTATAATTTGGGTTGCTTTAAAAGTTTTCGGCATTTAGAGGAATTCACGGGTGAACTCCCATACCAGGTGAACGGCACCCGCACCCCTGGCCTGACCATTTGTTCTATTGCAGCCATTCAGCCATTGGCATGCAAGCTCGTGCTGTTGCTACATTTTCTATCGTGCCTTTACTCTTGCGTGTCAGTCTTTTTTACAGTTGCCTCCACCTCGGCCAAGAGCCGGTCAAGGTGGGTGCGGCGGTAGAGTTGCCCGTTGGCAATCACGGCCCGGATACGCTGCGTGTTAGTGATGTCGTGGATGGGATTGACTGCATCCCGACAGGAGTATTATTGCAATAAATACATGCAAGAGTGGTCTTTTCATGGCACCTGACTTTTTCAGTTGTTTTTCAATCCTCCATTCATGGGTTTTAAAGGTGTATCGGAGTTCATTTTTATTCAATCTCACCTATTTGGCTCTTAGCTTATTTATAATCCGCCTTTGCCTGAATGCAATGAATGTGGGGATCAGGGCAATCAGCAGCCCAATCAAAAGCCCCCGCAAAATGAGGGGCAGTCTTGACATTCGCGTATCGATGTCGTGCCGGTGATTCCAGAATTCAACAATCTTTCCGTCCTGGATTCTCATGACATTGATAATCGGCAATTCATCACTTTTCCCGACCAGGATCCATCCCAATAGTGTTTTCGGCTCCGCTGTCATCCTCCATCGTGTAGCAACCAGATCACCCTCGGCGATTTGAAAATCGACGCTGGTTCTCCAGTTGGTAGTATGTTTCCAGAAACGATCTGCGATTTTCTTCTGTTCTACGGCTGGTTCGACCGAATTTTTCCGGTCACCGATATCATGGGCGATATACTCATCTGCTACATACCGGGCATAGTTATCGGTATTGTTTGTAAACCACAAATCCCGGTAAAACCCATTTACGATCTGTTTGTTGATCTCGGTTTGACTTATCGCTGAAGC
This sequence comes from Bacteroidales bacterium, assembly GCA_007132395.1. Classification (GTDB taxonomy): domain Bacteria; phylum Bacteroidota; class Bacteroidia; order Bacteroidales; family UBA7960; genus SKVR01. Next base: position 7,570 of record SLOR01000068.1, on the reverse strand, counting down.
TGTATCTGATTGCGCCTGAAGGTTCACATTCAGGGAAACGATCAGAATAAATGAGAGTAAAGTTTTCATCGTGCTGTTGTTTAGTTTATGAATTTAATCTATCGAATGACTTTTCGGTTTCCCCAACCCAAAATTACAGCTATTACTCCTCCCGTAACTGCACCGGTAATTGCCATGAACGCCACCTTCACCGGAACGATCACGAATACATTTTCGAGCATGTTGAAGAAGGCGATGAATCCGAGGTTGATACCGGTAAAAATGACTCCCAGAATAACAGCACCCGCCGCGGCTCCACGAGCGAATGTCCGGATATTTGCCCAGTACTCAAACAAGCATGCGAGCAGTGAGGCCCATAGTAAATTGAAGAGAAGAAATGGAACGAGGGCAGGCTGCTCCCTATAGAGGCCATCATACGAAATCCGGTTTGCATCAACGAGGTCGGGTATAATTACTGCATAGGTGATGGCCTCAAAGACCGCAAGCAGGAGAGTCCCAACAACTGTAGCTATTGTAACTCTTGCAATTTTTGATGTTTTGAGATTTTGTGTCATGAAAATGTCTTTTGGGTTTTGGTTTTCACTTCGTGCTCCATCGTGTCTTTGTGCCTTCGTGGTAAAAAAACAAAGCCTGAAATTTGCCCGTGCTCATTATGGATTGCCCTGAGGTGTCGAAGACTCATGATCTTTTGCAAGTTTAAGTCCCAGGTATGCATTCAGCAGGTAAAGGATTAAAATTAACGGACCGCCAATGATAAGGTCTCCGAATGTTAACCACTCAAAGAACAGGGCAAGAGCACCCATAGCCCCAATGACACTGATCATGGCTCCTGTCCACTTTATCCACTTACTCAGAATTTCACTCGAGAGGTAAACGAATGTCATTCCAGTCAGGAACAGGAAATTGCTAAACCCGAAAATCCATACCGCGGTATCGAAGACCATGGGAAACAAGTGTGGAACCTCTGCATAGGATTGTGCAGCCGCCGGATAATAGCCCAGCATGTTTGCATACATCGTAACCATTATAATGTGAGCAAAGGTGATCAGAAACCAGCTCATGTTTTTCTCAGCAGTTGCAAAATACCATGAAGAAATAGCCAGCATTACCACGGCAATGGTTTCAAGCCGCCAGATAGCTGAAATGAAAGCCCATTTCTCTATCAGTTGAGCGGTTCTCTCTGCATCAGACGCTACAGCAGGCTGATAGACAAATACATATAACACGATAGTCACAGGAAACATGACCGATCCTACAGACCATAAAGAAGCCGCCGTTTTTCTGTGATTTACCTTCATTTGATGGATTTTGGCTTTTCATTCAACTACCGCCGATGAGACTTCCCGATGAATCCTCCATTTTTCATCATTTTTATCTTTCTTAAGGATAACCAGAAAAGAATTTTCTAATTCAATTGATTCACCATTTTCATTGGTGAAATAAACGATACTGGTTCCAAAATCATAAGCGACAGAATCAGAAACAATGACTGTTTCTTTTGGATGCATAATTATGCTGTCGTAACTGAATTGTCCATAGGGTTCTTCCCGTAATCTTTTATATTCCATCCAGTCTTCACTTCCCGGAGAAACTCCAATAAAATCTGGTGTTGAGAATTGGCTCAAATCAGCATAACGTTTTTCTTTTATTGCCAATTCAAAAGCCGCCCGGGTTTCTTCAATGGAGGCTAACTCAGCTTGAATATCAATTTTATTAATTCCAGAGGAATCATGTTGAGATTGCTTCGTTCCATCAACACATCCGAAGAGTGTAACGATCAAAAGTAGAATAAATGAATTTTTCATAAGATTAATTTTTAAGTTGGCTTTACCTATATTCGAATAGATTTGATTTAAGTAATTAGCTTCGCTGAGCTCACTGGCCAAAAGGGTCAGTAATGCAATGAGTTATACTTCAAGCATGACTCGATCGATTATTACAGGGACAGGTGGGAGAGGATAATATAACCGTGAGCGTTTCCCTGAATGTATTTTGTGGAGGCAAAACCTGACACTTAACCTAAATATACGATTAACGCACCTAATTACCAAACAAAATGCGGCTTTTTGCTTGCCGGGCAAACCCCCAATGATTTGTAAGCATACCCCCAGATTGGCTGCCTGGCATCTCGACAAGTAGTTAATGAAGGAAAGGAACAGGATATTCCCGACACACGGTTTATTGCACAAAGCTATTTTTCAAGCGCCAATTATTCCGATAGTACTTCAGTTAGCCATCAGGCTTGCCGCCAGTTGTAGGCTGCTTTTCTCAGCCGGTCCATGATAGCTTTTCCGATTCCTGTTTCACTTACAGGTTCCGCTACCATCACTTCAATGTCAGGGTCATCTTCGAAAGTGTGCATGGCTTCAAAAATATTCACGGCATAATCCTTCAAGTCCTTCCTTTCCGAAACCCGTATTACCTTGCGGTAACCGCTTTCCAGCTTTCCGGAAAAAGAGATTAGTCCGGCTTTTGATTTGTCGGCATTCATGCTGGCACTATCGGCGATTAACAGTCTTTTCCTGGGGCTATAGTGCGATTTCATCATACCGGGAGCCGAAAGGCTTTCAATTTCTGTATGGCCATCAAAGGGGACAACGGCTTCCAGTTCCTCCAGCGTAATGATACCATTGCGCAGAATCTGAAAGCCCAAATCTGTGAGTTTGATGATGGTGGATTCGATACCCACCGAGGTTTTGCCGCCATCCAGGATATAATCAATGTTGGGAAGCTGCTTCTTTACATGTGCTGCCGTGGTGGGGCTAATGCGCCCAAACTTATTGGCACTGGGTGCAGCAACCGGGCAACCGGAGGTTCGTATCAACTCCAGGGCTATGGCATTGCCCGGCATCCTGATGCCCACGGTGGGCAGGCCCGAGGTAACAAGGTCGGGCACCAAAGTGCTTTTGGGCAAAACCATGGTTAAGGGGCCCGGCCAGAATTTTTCTGCCAGCTGATATACCCTTTCATCTTTGCCCTGTACAAGTTTTTCCAGCTGCCCTATGTGGGCAATATGTATAATCAGCGGGTCGAAGGAAGGGCGCTCTTTGAGCTCAAATATTTTTGCTACTGCCATCGGATTTAAGGCGTTGGCGCCCAAGCCATAAACAGTTTCGGTGGGGAAGGCAACCAGTTTCCCTTCACGGATATACTGAGCTGCGGTTTCTATGTTGGATGTATTACTCATGCTGTTGCTGATGTTATCGTGTAATGTATGAAGTGGCAAATTATAAAATCTCCTGCATACAATTAAAACGGGCAAAAAAAAATGCAAAGATAAACCAAGCAGAAAGATTTTAAATTGTTTTCTTCAATAAGCATGTGGCACCTCAAGCCCGGCACACCCCATTTAAATTCAATTTATTCTACCCACTCCGCTTTTAACGGTTGTTACTTGGGTTTTCAAGGTCGTGCGCCAATTATCTTGTTGAAGCTATCTTCATCCGTTGCTCCCTCAGTATTGTAAAACAAGATATTGGTTGTAGGATTGATATCCAATTTTTCTTTCAAAGCACGCGCGTCGCCAGTTGTCACGAGGGCAATAAAACCTGCCAAACCACCTGCCCCCGATTCTCCGGCAACGATTCTCCGGTCATTGCCCTTGGGGAAATAGAGCTCCCTGATGGCCTGTTCGGCGAACGCATCTTCCACACTCATAGAAACATCCACTCCGTTTCGGATGATATCCCAGGCGGTTAATGAGGGGATTCCACAGTTTAAGCCCGCCATAATGGTTTCAAAACTACAATCGGGATTTACCCTTTTCCCTGCTTTGAAAGATGCTAAAATGCCATTGGCCTCAGAAGGTTCTATCACCACAATGCCTGGTCGTTTGTTTCCGTAGCGATTCAGGTAATACCAAATGGCAGAACCGGCCCAGCTTCCCACACCTGCCTGCAGGAAAACGATATCAATCCCGGGCGCTGGCAGGCTATGCAAATTCTCTTCCATTTCCTGAAATTGAGTTAAATAGCCAGCCATTATCCGGGCAGGTATTTCTTCATAATCTTCCCAGGCAGTATCCTGCACCAGTTGCCAGCCTTCTTTGCGGCACATGGCTTTGGCATAAGCACAGGTCTCATCATAATTTGCGTCAACTTTAATCACCCTTGCCCCTTCATTGCCAATGGCCTTCATTCTGCTTTCAGTGGTATCGCGCGGCACAAAAACAACTGCTTTTTTATGTGCCATCCTGCATGCCCAGGCCACCGCCCTGCCATGATTCCCGTCTGTTGCCGTGCAAAAGGTTGCGATATGAGGATGGCGCTCAAGGATTTTATGGATGGCATAGGAAGCACCTAATCCTTTAAATGCATTGAGCCCAAAACGGTGGGATTCATCTTTCACATAAATATTTCCCACATTGTATTTTTGAGCTAAAGCAGGAAGGCTGACAAGGGGTGTAGGTTGATATACCGATAATGATTTATGGTATTCCAATGCTTTACTTTCTCTCAAAATAGCTGTTGTCCGGTTGGGGCGAATGGTATTACCGGGGGTATTGATGAAATAATTGGCCATAGCTGTTTTTCTGTAAAAAAAAAGAGAGTTTATATGCTGAAGGGGTGCCCCTTTCAAAGGCTAAGCTCATCAGTCAAAATACTGGTTTTGCATAGCTCTGAAAGGGGCACCCTACTCCAGGCACCTGTATCCTCTTACTGATTATGAAAAGCTACCTGAAACTCTCCCGAATACGTACCCGTGAAAGTTACCCCATCAACCATGGTCAGGTTTATATCAATCCTGTAATTATTTCCGCTGTTAAGAGCAATACTCACCTCACCCGACTCAAGGTTGGAAGAGTGCATGTTTGTTCCATCAAAAACAGAATAATTGGTTAACCAGCCGTCAAGTCTTTTTTTTCCGCTTTCTTCAGGATAGGCGTATTCTCCCTGGATGGAGGCCTGGGTGAAGGATTCCACATCGACAGTGAGGGTGTTTACCTGCGTAGCATTACCACTTACCAAGCTTATGGCTGTGTGCCCGCTATCCTCTATTGACACACCCAGCATGGAAGCAGAAACAATTAAGAAATCCTTCCCGTTCATTTTAATGGAGTTTTCCAACCGGGAAAGAATATCATCTTTGCCGCACTGCGTTAGGGGAAGTGCAATCATTACAATGAGAAGGCTCCGCAACAGAGCACTTCGTTTTTTTAGCAAGCCATTGTTTTTTTTCATGTTTTATTGTTTTAGGTTAGTGTGTTAATTGGGTATGGTTTGAATAATCAATTCGCCCTTACCGGTATATACTCCATCCATGATAAATATATCCCCGTTTGTTGTATCAAATTCCAGGCGCAACCAGCCTATTTTTTCAGCATCACCCAAAAGGAGCTTAAAGCCGAGCATATAGTTGCTGTGTTTATCTGACAACACGGTCCATTCGTTGTCCCAGGTTTCATAATGCCTGTTAAGGGTAATCAGGTCAGCCTTAAAACCCAACCATTGCCCATTGCCCTCTGCCCCTTTTCTGATGGTATCATTGTAATCCAGGAACAAGTAGCCGTCAGGATTTCGAAACAATAATAAATTTTGATTCAATGGATGCAGTGAGCCTGTGATGCTCCCCCCCGATGAGGGTACATCGTGTGTTGCATACTCCACGTATTCAATGGCAAAGTCAGCAAGCTGGTCAGCATTAATATCGATAAATCCATTTACCGGGTTCTCCAGCTTGACGGGATGTAAATCATCCCCTTTCAAATCCTTGCTTTTTTCACAGGATACCACCATCAGCAATAAACCCATAAGCAACAATATCATCTTTTCCATGTGCGGTTCTGTGTTTTCCATTTCTTTATTTCCAAAGCTGAAATCAATACTATTTGCATCCTATTCCGAAACAGACCTGTCTTCACAATGAAAAACACCTGGAGGTAGGTCAAAGCTACTTTAGCAGCGATCCCCATCGTGACCGTGCCCTGTAGAACCAAATCCCGCGATGCGGGTCAGTTTTCTAGTGTAAAAATATTCAATTTATCGTATATCGATGTACTCATTAAACAAACCGCACCTACCTGCTTTTAACAGAAATATATTGTACATTTATCGATTCAATATTACTCCGTATTGAGCGCGCAATGCTCAGGGGAGCAAACATCACAAAGACTTGCACCTTCAATGGCCCGAAAAAATGAATAAAGCACTCCTGTTGTTACCTGTTTTGTGTTACCTGATGGTGGCCTGTGAACCAGAATCCATTGAACCAGACCCCCTGGATTACCGGTTACAATATGTGGGTGATTACTCCTTTACAATAAATTTCTGGAGTTACAGTGCGGGCGCCTACCCCGACCCGATTTACCGGGACACGGCTTGGTATTATTCCGGGAGCATAAGCCTGGTGGACGACAGCCTGAAAAACAGGATACTGGTTCATTGGGGAGATGATGCATCAGGGTATTACAGCCCTCATCTCACCCAGAGTAACAAGATGATCGTTGACACCGCCGGGGTTTTAAGTTACCCGGAATATTGCAACACTATTCATAACAAGTTTCAGGATGCTTTTATAAGAAATGACACCATACGTTGGGAATTTACAGCTGGAGGAACAGGGTCGTGGCGAAGCTGGACCGTGACGGGGGTGAGAGAAGAGCCGCAGAGGAGAGGGGTGCCACAGGATAGGACAACCAGCAAGCCCATGAGTACGGAAAGAAAGGGTTTTATCTGTACAAAACTATTTTAAATAATTAGCCTGGCTAAGCTCACTCGCCAAAAAGGCGAGATCGGTCCATTTCCTATTGAATGCTCGGCGTTCATGCAGGTTTTATTATTTAAAACAACAGAAACCCTGACAATGGTTAGGCAACAACTCCTACTTCATTGCCGTTGGCTTTAATGTAGTAAATAATCAGGCATTCGCAATTCGTTTAATTTCCTTTGCGATCTCCCCGGGCGAAAGAATAAAATCGATACACCCACTTGCTATTGCGCTTTGCGGCATATCTGGTTGGGCTGCTGTTTCTGGCTTCTGCGCGATAGCAATACCACCTGCTTCTTTAATGTCGCATAAGGCGTCTGCTCCATCACTGTCCAAACCAGATACAATGACAGCGATGAGTTGGCCGTCCCAGTTTGTAGCTAATGAACGCAGAAAAACCGTAATTACATTGGGCCAGCCCCAGGGTTTTGATATGGGCTTTAGGCGGAACTCGTCACCAAGAATATGTAAGTCGCGATTTTCAGGGATTACAAAAACGTGGTTGGGCTGGATGTCCAGTCTTTCCTTGATGAGTTCAACCGGCATTGTTGTATGTTTTGGAAGAAGCTCATGAAGATTAGTGGCTACAGTTCTCACGTGATTCACGATGACGATAGCAACGCCCAAATCTGAAGGTAGATTTTGCAGAAGTCGGACATAAGCGTCGAATCCTCCGGCTGAACCGCCTACACAAACGACAGGAAAATTTTTCACAACACTCTTTTCATCCATTGTAATTGTCTTTAAGGTTAAAAGAGATTATAATCCTTAAAATTAAAGATAAGAGGTCTGCCTGTCTTCTTAACCTGGAGTAACCTTTAAAAGTTATCTAAATACCTGACCTCATACCCCCGCAGAATCTCCA
>SLOR01000376.1 GCA_007132395.1 Bacteroidales bacterium | reverse complement strand
CAACAACCCTGTTTTCAGACCTGAAGATTTTCTGATCTATTCTGAAAAACATGGCATTCCACAGACCAGGCACCGGGTTATTCTTTTGGGAATCAGAAATAGTATTGATGTTGAACAACCCGGAATATTACCGGAAGAAAAAGAAGTTGGGGTAGAGCAGGTACTAAATGGACTACCAAAACTTAGAAGTGGCCTTTCTAAAATTAATGACACTCAAACCAACTGGACTACAACTATTAAAGCCATCCGAAAAAATGGAATATTAAGGGAGATAGACAAAGATATAAGGGAAGAGATTAAAAATCATTTGCAAGGCTTAAATAATGCTCCGGAAAGTATTGGAGCCGAGTTTGTCCCTTTCTCGGTTGATTCTGATTATGAAGCACACTGGTTTCTTAATGAAAATCTGCAGGGAGCATGCAACCATCAGTCCAGAGGTCACATGGAAAGTGACTTACTACGATATCTTTTTGTTGCATGCTTTGGAAAAGTGCGAGGGCGGTCTCCAAAACTTGAAGATTTCCCTGAAGAATTACTGCCGGCGCATAAAAATGTAAAGGAAAAGAAATTCGCAGACCGTTTCCGCGTACAGCTTGCAAATGCTCCTAGCAAAACAATTACCAGTCATATTTCGAAAGACGGCCATTATTACATACATCCGGATCCTGCGCAATGCAGAAGTTTGACAGTTCGTGAAGCCGCAAGGATTCAAACTTTTCCAGATGACTACTTTTTCTGTGGCCCCAGAACAGCGCAGTTTGTTCAGGTCGGAAATGCAGTTCCACCTTTATTGGCAAATAAAATAGCTAAGATTGTTTATGAGGTATTTAATAAAATTGATAAAAATAAAAACATTACAATAGATAGAAATATTACAGTTTTATGACCGATAAAAATAATATACAGTTTAATCCCAAAGCCAGGATAATACTTCAGTTGGGGGATCAGCTTATCCGCAGTGAAAACATTGCGATGTTAGAGTTAATCAAAAACTCGTATGACGCATGCGCGAATAAAGTGACTATCAGACTAAAAAACCTGGATGACCCTAAATCCGGGGTTATTATTATAGAAGATGATGGGTTTGGAATGGATTATGATTTAATCCGGGATGTTTGGCTAACCCCCGGGACCACGCATAAAAAGAATCAGATTGAATCAGAAGATTTTATTAGCCCATGTAACCGAGTGCCCTTAGGGGAGAAAGGTATTGGCCGGTTCGGTGCTCATAAACTTGGAGAAGAAATCGAATTAATTTCAAAAAAAGAAGGAGCCAAAGAAGCGCACCTGAAAATTAAATGGGAAGATTTTGATAATGATGATATGTTAGCTAAAGTTCCTATAAACTTATCTGAAAGGAATCCTGAAGAATTTACTGGAGGTGGTAATACGGGCACCAAAATAATCATTAAGGGTCTTAGGAATAAATGGACTCGCGGAGGAGTGCGTAGTTTATATAGAGCCATTAATTCGCTCAATTCTCCATTCGAATCAAATAATACATTTCGGGTATTCTTTAAAACGGATAATCCACACTGGTTAGAAGGACTACTATCATTTGAAGATATAAAGGACAGTGCATTATTCACTGCGGAGGCAGTTTTGCGGGAAAACAAAATTGTACAGCTTAATTATGAATTTAAGCCCTGGGCAACATTGAAGGGTCTAAAAGAACGGGAATACTCTGCAACTGACATTGAAATGATGCAGAAAGAGTATGATGATAAGGAAGAAAAGAAAGTAATGAAAGACATTGATCTTTCTGAGCACAATATTGGTGAAGTAAAGATCAGGATGCTCATTTTTGACTTGGACACAAACATCCTCTCACTTGGAGGAATACAAGATAAAAGAGGATTCAAAGCATACCTAAAAGACAACGGTGGAATCAGAGTCTATAGAGACGGAGTCAGGGTTTATGATTATGGTGAACCAGGGAATGATTGGCTTAGTTTAGATTTGGAACGAGTTAATCTTCCAGCAGCAAGAATTAGTAATAATATAGTAATTGGTGCTATAGCACTTAACCGTCTTGCTAGCAAAGACCTGGTTGAAAAAACTAACCGTGAAGGATTTATTGAAAATGATGCCTTTCGGACATTTTATAGTGCTATCCGATTCACGTTAAACCGGATTGTAGCCCAACGGAATATTGATAAAGACAAAATTCGCAGCCATTTTGGCAAGTCTAAAAATAAAGTGCCAGTTGTAGATAACCTGGCAATTCTTGAAGAAAAGGTTAAAACTGACCTTCCAGATGGCGATGTTAAAACAGATATTCTCGGAATGATTTCTGAAATTTCAAATGACTACAGGTCCATTAGTGAAGTTTATATACGCAGTGCCAGTGCAGGCTTGAGCCTTAGTATAGTGATCCACGAGATTGAAAAAATCATCCAGGAGATGCTTTACATTGTAGAGGAGGGAAAACAATCCGATCATGATGGCGAAAAGATTAAATCCCTAACATGGCACATGGGTAAATTAATTGATGGTTATAGTGGCTTGATAAGAAGAAGATCTAGAAAAGAATCTGATCTTAAACAAGTTATAAGACAAGCACTATGGAATGTAGAGTTTAGGTTAAATGCACATGAAATTGAAGTAATAAAAGCATGGGATGAAGAAAAGGACTTCTCTACCAAAATAAAATGCTCTGATAATTTAATAATTGGCACCATCATTAACATTATTGACAATTCTATCTGGTGGCTGAATTATGGAAAAGTTCAACATAAAAAGATATGGACTGAAATCACCGATGAATTGCCAGGGTATTGTACAATAATAATTGCAGATAATGGTCCTGGCTTTACACTGCCAACTGAGGAAGTAGTTAAACCATTTATTTCAAATAAGGAAAGCGGAATAGGTATAGGGCTTCATATTGCTTACGAAATAATGAATAGTCATGGGGGTGAATTGCTCTTTCCTGAACCAGATCAGTTTACGGTTCCTGATGAATATAAATCAGGTGCTTTGGTGGCGCTCGCATTTAAAACTGAAAAAGAATGATATTATGATTTTACCTAAAAATGGATCAATAGTAATCATAGATGATAAAATTAACCAGGCATTACCTCTTATCAATGCCCTGTCTGGAAAGGGATTGTCGACCACGTTTTACACTGGAATAGAAGAATATTTACCAGAAAGTCCCCTTGAAGGAACGAGGTTAGTTATTGCTGATCTGCAACTAATTGATACTGATAACGATGCGCATACTATTGCTATGAGATTAGTTCAGATTCTTCAGAAAATAATTTCCATTAAGAATGGACCATACATATTATTAATCTGGAGTTTAAAAGAAAGTTTTTATGCGGATGAAGTTAAACGTGAAGTAAGCAAAAAAGAAAATAATGTCGTACCAATTCTTATGGTAGAATTAGAAAAATCTAAATGTATTGAACAGGTTACCAAAGACGATAAACTCACAGAATTCAGGAAAAAGGTAATGGAGGAGCTCCAAAAAAGCACTCTTGAAAGTACTGGTTTAAAGCTTATAGAAGCAAGCATCAACAGTAATTGGATGCCCGATGAAGAATCTGAGTACAGAATCAAGTCTAATGCAATTAAATTAATAGAACAAAACATTGAGGAAGGTCTAAAGAAGGCAGGTGTATTTCATCTATTCGTAATTTGGGAGAATCTTATTCGTAAAGCTGGATACCTAACAGTGAATACGGTATGTTCCACAATTGAGTATACTGATTTATGGGAAATGAATATGCAAGATGTTCTTAGGAGGCTTGGGCGGGCAAGAACCGGAAAAAATGAACTTCCAGATGCTTTGTTTCTTAAAGAATCAATGACAACCTTCTCAGGATCTTTCGCTGATGAACTTGAATATGAAATACGTAAGTTGGAATTACCTGATCACATTAGACTTGAATTTCCCTTTTCAATCTCAGGCAAAATTAGTGATGATCAATACAGTATCGACATTTTCATAAATGATAAAGGAATTCCAAAAGTAAGACTATTAAAGAATGATGAAGTATTTAAAGGCAAAGAAGTGATTAAATTAGATAAAATTAATTCCATATCAAATGGACTTGAAGGAGAAGAAAAACACATGATCGAAGATTTAGTTAAGCGTTATTCAGAAATTCCCGCTATAATCAACACAAAACTTCATTTTGAATTTGATGTTCACAACATCCATGCACCGGGCAATATTTACAAGAGGAAAGTAATAGATGAAAAGAAGAAAGAATACCTCAAATCTTATTTCGATTCTGTCCCGGAAGATATTTTGGACTACCATTTTATTGAACTGGAAGTTTCACCAATATGTGATTATGCAAATAAGAAATGGAGGAAGTCCAGGCTTCTTTCTGGTATAGTCTACCCTGTTTCGTCTAAAAAACCTAAACCGGGACCATTTTACAAGGAATCTCCAGAAATTATCATTGAAGATAAAAAATACTCCTTAGTTTTTAACTACCTACTCTTTAAAGCATTAGATGTCTCTGATGTTGAAGGTCGTGGAAAACCATGGTTTAGAATTAAAAGAGAGTTGTTATTAGATATTATTACTGGTCTTTCCGGTCATATAAACAGGCCGGGGATAACCACCATAATTTAAAAATATGTTTAAGTTTTTAAAATTTAGTAACTACACATTAGAGAACTTGGAAAAGGGGCAGTTATGGTGCAATTACTATGATGTTTTTAATGATCCTTTTGAATGCTGGTGTACGGAAAAAATTGGGATACCAGATCCAATAATGGAGAAAGAAAGATATGATAGTATTGTTGCGGCTTGGGGATATGATCCCGGCCCGAACAACCGGGAAGAATATTTTGAATACTGTAGTGAGTTCGATAATCCTTATTCAATGAGGGTGAGTTATTACATTGAAAGTGCAAGGATTTCATGCTTTTGTAAAAGGCCAGATAATCTTCTTATTTGGTCTCATTATGCAGATGGACTCAGAGGTTTTTGTCTTGAATTCGACAGATCAGAATTATTGAAACCGGGTTCAATTGATGCGGATGTATTTGATGTTATGTATACAAAAAAGCCTCCTTTAGTGGACACAATGCTTTATGAAGTGGCTAAAGATCAGGTTTGGTATCATGAGATGGCCATTGGAGAAGAAGAAAGTAAAATTCAACACATTCCGGACTATGTTCCTGAAAAATTACTCCCTGAATATGATGAGGCTCTCAAAGATGCTCATCAACTTCTCTTCGATTTGTACTTTAAAATATTATGCTATAAGCCAAAGGAATGGCAATATGAAGAAGAAGTCAGGCTTATTTATCATACTGATAAACAGGATAAATCAGGTCATCCTTTTAGGTATCCAAAATCAGCAATTAAATCTATCATTATTGGAGAAAAAGCAGACAAGGGAAATATTGATAATATGATGAAAATCATTAATGAAATGGATATAAAAGTGCCATTAAGAACAGCAAGAAGGATCAAAGGGGAATATAATATAATAATAGATTAGATATGAACTCAAACCATTTAGCCATAATTGTTGCTTTTTATTTATCCAAGTTTGACAAGCAAGGTTTAATAAACTTAGGATATAAAAATGATTCAGAAGCTTTTGAGAGAGCGGGGCAAATTCTTGGAGTAAAAAAGAACTATATAAAGTTTCGTAGAGATGAATTTGATCCAATACACCCTTGGAGAAAGGGTTGGCAAAGGCCTATGGATAACAGAATAGTTCGCGCAATAGAAGCTTTACAAAATCTATCAGAAATTGATTTGAGAGAAATAGTTATTAATATATTGAGAAGCAGCGAATATCGCCAAAGTGAGGAGGCAATTAGAATAACCTCACTTTTTTCTGAGGATAAGAAAGTAAAGAAAAGGACCACATCGTATATATTACGGGGACCAACTGGTCGAAAAGCAGAAGAAATTTTTAAAAATTATCACGCTAAGTATTCTAAGCCAGCAAGTGGCGAGTTAATTGATACTCGTGACTTGGGGTGTGGGTATGATTTTGAAATCCGTAATACCGAAACAGTTTATGTTGAGGTAAAAGGTCTTGCGAGTGAAAGTGGGGGAATTTTGTTTACAAATAAGGAATGGGAAATAGCGCAGAAGTATAAGGGGAATTATACACTTGCATTGGTTTCAAATATTGACCAGTATCCCAAAATAAAATTTATTTCTAATCCTACCGAAAAACTTGCGGGTAAAAAAAACATTGTAACGACTATTCAGATTCAATGGAGTGTAACAGCAACTGAATTATTGCAAGAATGATTGACTACTCAAAAATAGAATCCACCTTGGCCCCACCGGAAGCCAGTTCTATGATCGAAACCTTCCGGGCTATTGGTTATTCTATTGAGACGGCTATTGCAGATTTAATTGATAACTCCATTACTGCCAATGCTCAGAATATTTGGATTGACTATGAGTGGAACGGTCCTTCAACTATTTTATCTGTAACTGATGATGGTGTCGGGATGAATAATGAGGAACTTATACAGGCTATGAAGCCTGGTAGCACAAGTCCACTGGATGTCCGTAAAGAGCATGATCTTGGCCGGTTTGGTCTTGGTCTAAAAACTGCTTCCTTTTCACAGTGCAGAAAGTTTGCTGTTCTTTCACTAAAAGAGCATTATCATCCGGTTTATTGGTGCTGGGATTTGGACTATGTTAAACATCAGAAAAGCTGGTCTCTTATAAAATATTGTCCCTCCACAGAAAATTACCTTGAAAAATTAAAGGAAACAAAACATGGCACAACGGTAGTCTGGTGGGATATTGATCGGCTTACATCAAATACAAGGGCTGATAGTGATCAGTCAAAGTCACAGTTTCTAGAGATCATGGAAATAGTGAAAAAACATCTTGCTATGGTTTTTCACCGTTTCATTGACGAAGGCTTGAAAATATTTTTCCGGGACCGAAAAATTAACGCGTGGGATCCGTTTATGATCGGTTCAGAAGGATTGCAATCCAAACCAGAATCGATACTTGAAAATGGTAAGGTTAGAATTAAGGGTTTTGTACTTCCGCACAGATCAAAGCTTTCTGTCGAACAATACTTATATGGAAAGGGGCCGCAGGATAGCTGGACAGCTCACCAAGGTTTTTATGTGTACAGAAATAAGCGGCTTCTGGTTTCAGGTGATTGGCTTGGAATGTTTAAAAAGGAAGTCCACTACGATTTATGCCGGGTTCGAATAGACTTAACGAATGATCTGGATGAAGAATGGCAAATTGATATCAGAAAGTCTGTTGCCAGACCACCTGCAAAATTAAAAGAAACCATACTTTCAATTGCGAAAGATGCACGTATGCAAGCTTTAGAAGTTTACAGACATAAAGGCAAGGTTGTAAAACGAAAGCTTACGAAAAACGAGTATTTTCCTTTTTGGGAAGAAAGAACAAGGCATGGCAAGCGGTTTTACAGACTAAACCGAAATCATCCTTTGATCAAAGAGCTGAAAAAAACTCAGGATACAGATACTTCCAGACTTGAACAATTGCTGCAGTTTATTGAAGAAACCGTACCTGTTCCGCTGATTACACTCCAGGAAAGCGAAGACGAAAAGCCTCACGGTCAGCCTTTTGAAGGAAGAGGGCATGATGCAATTATTACCACTATGTCTGCAATGTATGATAATTTGAGAAAAGAAGGCAGAACCGAAGAACAAGCCAAAGCACTGATAATAAATATTGAGCCATTTAATTTTTATCCTGAATATATCGAACATTTAAAGTAAAGCCTATGCACCAAAATGCTATACGAACCATAAGAACATTGTTGCCTTCATCAGGCTCTGTTAGTCGGGAAGAAATTGAAAATGCTGTCAGCACAGTTCTGAATATCCAAATGTACAAAAGCCTGAATCGGGAAGAGCTTATACGTGAAATTGAATCCCTTTATCGGGTTCGGGTTGAAGATTACAGAATTATTGAACAGGAAGAAAGGCACATTCCATGGCTCAATTCAAAAAAATCAGCCATTGACTGGAATTTTTGGCCGAGGTACAGAGATTTTCTGCAAGTGGAAAAGAACTTTCCGCCAGAGACTATCAGTAAACTGGATCGCCTAACTGACAGAATACTTGATGGCTTGCTTGATCCAACAGAAAACATTCAGATTGACAAGAAAGGATTGGTTGTAGGGCAGGTACAGTCAGGAAAAACTTCAAATTATACTGGTTTAATTTGCAAAGCTGCTGATGCCGGATTCAAGCTTATTGTGGTTCTTGCTGGCATTCACAACAACCTGAGAAGTCAGACACAATTACGACTTGATGAAGGCTTCCTGGGATTTGATACTCAGCATACACGTGCATTTAATCAGAATACCATCAGAATCGGTGTTGGGAGAATTGGTGGTTCCGGTATTGCACATTCACTTACCTCAAGTCTTGATAATGGTGACTTTACACAAGGGGCCGCAAATGCATTAGGTTTGAATTTCAACACCAATGAGCCCATAATTGCAGTTATAAAGAAAAATCCCCATGTTTTGAGAAGGCTGCATCAGTGGTTATCAGCACAAACTGATGGTGAATCAGATGATCAGCGCATTATACGAAACAAATCTTTATTATTGATTGATGATGAAGCTGACAATGCTTCCATTAACATTTCCAATGACCCGGAACGCAGAAGCACAATCAATGATTGGATTACCCGTATATTAGGATTGTTTGGTAAAAGTGGGTATGTTGGATATACCGCTACACCATTTGCGAACATCTTTATTCCGCTTGAAGAAGATAATTTATTTCCAAGAGACTTCATAATCAATATACCCCCTCCATCTAACTACATCGGTCCGGAAAAAGTTTTTGGTTTCAGTATTCCTGAAGATGACGAAGAATCCGATAACGTATTGCCAATTGTAAAACGTATAAATGATCATACCAGTTTTGTTCCTGACAGGCATAAAAAAGATGATCAACTACCTTCTGAATTACCGGATTCACTTAAACTGGCTATCAGGTGTTTTATCCTGACTTGTGCCGTCAGAAGATTGCGAGGGCAAACTAATGTTCATAACTCAATGCTCGTTCATGTATCTCGATTTCAACGTTGGCAGAATCATATTACTGAATTGGTTCAAAATCAGTTTGATTATTACAGAAGGGGGATTGATCAAAACGATTTCGACATTATCAAATTGTTTAGAAGTACCTTTGAAGATGACTATGAAGGATACCGTTCCTTTGCAACAGTATCGGATCAGATATTGCAAAGCTCTCTGAGCGATGTTGATACAAATATTGAAGTGCACACCTGGAAGGATGTCTTACTTCATTTATATGATGCGGCATCACGGATTGACGTTCGGGCCATTCACGGTGGATCGGGTGAAGTTCTTGACTATTATGATCACAGGAATGGGCTTTCGGTAATTGCTATTGGAGGAAATAAATTGTCGAGGGGGCTTACCCTTGAAGGATTAACAGTAAGTTATTATTTGCGATCATCCAAAATGTATGACACACTAATGCAAATGGGTCGTTGGTTTGGATACCGCCCCGGCTATGTTGACTTATGCAGACTATTTACGAGCAGAGAACTAAATGAATGGTTCTGTCATATAACCCATGCATCGGAAGAGCTTAGAGAAGAATTTGATTACATGTCAGACGTGGCTGGTTCTACCCCTGAGCAGTACGCACTCCGGGTAAGAACACATCCAGGAG
Organism: Bacteroidales bacterium; assembly: GCA_007132395.1. GTDB lineage: Bacteria > Bacteroidota > Bacteroidia > Bacteroidales > UBA7960 > SKVR01. The sequence goes on along the minus strand of SLOR01000376.1, from coordinate 2,265 downwards.
TTCTTCAAATTTCAGCAACAAATAAACTCAGATCTGCTGTAACTATAAATGTTTCTCATGCGGGAAGATTGGTAGAATCTTATGAGTTTAAAAAGGATCCTCTGGTAATTAATCACAATTATGACATCACCAAAAATTATTTTTCATTATTGCCCGATGATTATTCTGCAAAAAACAACAATCTGATTTGGTTTGACAGGCCGGCAAATGAAATTATTGATTTCTTAGGGCGGTTTCAAACCCTTGAGAACCTCAAAGCTTATGACCCGCAAAATCTTATTAGGTTTATCAACAAACAATTACCAAATGGGGAACTCACAGATTGGCGTGTGGCTCTTATGTCAAAACGAAATGCAGCAAATTCCTTTGAATTTGAAATTGCAGGTACAGCTCAAACAATCGGGGCGTTTATAAGAAAAGAGGACGAGAAAGAATCCGGTGATGATATTTACTTTTTGAGAAAATCACATATAATTAGTCCAAAAGACGAATTTTTAGATTTATCAGAGCGTGATTACGAAAATGCTCTTGAGCTTACCCGACAGCTCAGGAAAAGGCAGGGAATAGATGGTGAGCCGGCATATCCAAATGGCCAGATAGTCAGAAATGAAATACGGTCACCTCAGAATCCCCTTCTAATCATATATTTACTTGATGCAGATTTGAGCCTTGAATCTTATCCGCTGCCTGCCAGGAGCAATCCCTTTGTCGGCTACGCAATTAGCTTTCCAAAAAGCAATTACAATGCTTCCGTGTCTTATGCAGTAAATGAGCAATTATTGGATAGGTTCGATATTGAAGATAACGATGAAGATTTTTATGATGACGAAGATTGAAAAAATATGGCAAGAACTTGAAGGTGATTCGTCATTATATAGCGGATTACTCTACAAAAGGTATTCAGGTAAGATTATTCCTGATGTTTACGTGGCGTTGAAAGCTCCGGAAAGATTGAGGTGTATCGCTGCTCATTTAGGCATTTCATTTGAATTTGATACCAAAACATGGAATAAATTCAGAGACATCAAGATACAACGAATACCGGATGAAAAGAACAAAGACAAACAATTCCTTGTGATTATGCTACTTAGTAATAACCACATGGACGTTTTTTCTACTCTTTGTGAAGATCTTATTCTGAAAATAGCTGGAGTTACAGAAGAAAAAAGTCTGGTACAGGAGTTAATCACAAGACTTGAAAGGTGGCATTTATTATTCGAAAAACTTGGTCGCCAAGGTCTTTCCGAAGAAGCACAAAGAGGTCTCTATGGAGAATTGTATTTTCTGAGAAAATTTCTGAATGAATGTACAGATGCAGAATATTGCATTAACTCATGGCGTGGTAGTGAAAAAGCTGTTCAGGACTTTCAATATTCAGACTGGGCAGTTGAAACCAAAACAACAAGCGGTAAAAATCAGCAGAAACTACATATTTCAAGTGAACGGCAACTTGACACTAAATTGGTTCCTGATATTTTTCTCATTCACCTCTCTCTTGAAATTCGTGAAAATTATGGTGAAACACTGAATAATATTGTAGAAGAACTAACAAATATTCTATCCGACAGTCTCGCAGCTCTCAGTGTGTTCAGGTTAAAATTACTGGAAGCTGGGTATTTCAATCATCATTATAATGAATATGAAGAAAAGGGATACTCTATCCGGCAGGAAAATATTTACAGGATTACCGATGACTTTCCCCGGATTACTGAAAACATGATACCAGCAGGTGTGGGGGACGTGCGGTATTCATTAATTCTATCAGCAAACGAGTCATGGCTAACAGAGGAAGAACAATTATTCGAGAAAATAAAAAATGTTAAGGATGATTGATAATAAAGAGTTAAATAAATTCTATTATGAGATTCAGGAGGAGATAAAGACATCATTAATTTCCGAAGAAGACGGGGCATCACCAGAGCAACTTTTCACCGAATATGCTTTGGCTATATTAGCTGAAAATGGCGAAACTGAAAATTACCGGGTAAGTTATGATGAGAAAATAAGCAAAAGAGGCACAGAACATAAGGTGAATGGCTATGCACTCTATGAAAATTATGAGACACTTGACTTATTCATAAGTATATACAACCCGGGGGATAATATACAAACTATTCCAAAACCGGAAGCTGATAAAGCTTTGGATCGGCTGACCAAGTTTTTTCGAAATTCAATTTATAAGGATTATGTAAATGAAATTGAGGAAAGTTCTGAAATTTTTGATTTGGCACAAACTCTTGCAAACGTGCAAGAGGTAAAAGAATT